>JBAYCP010000138.1:0-3150 GCA_041668665.1 Bacilli bacterium
CAACCAAGCCTGCATGATACGAAGTTCCACAGGCAATGATTTGAATGGAATCGGCTTCCAGGAGAGCTTGGATGATGATTGGGTCGAGTTTTAAAACACCATCATCGGCATATTTACTAAGAATCCGCCGCAAGACAAACGGTTGCTCATGAATTTCTTTGAGCATGTAATGTTCATAGGGTCCTTTGTCGACATCGGAACTGGGGATGTCAATGGTGAGGGGTTGTTTGTGAACAAGTGTTCCGTCCGGACGATAGATTTCACAGTGGTCAAAGGTTAAGCGCGCCATTTCTCCATCATCTAGGAAGTAAAATTGCTTGGTGTGTTGGGCCATGGCCAACATATCGGAGGCCACATAGTAGGCGCCTGGTTTATGGCCAATGAGCAATGGAGCGCGATTACGCAAGGCATACAAGACATTGGGTTCTGCTTGTGCCATTAGGACAAAGGAATAAATGCCTTGTAGTTTGTGCTGGGCACGCAAGAGGGTTGCCTGCAAGGATTCCGGATGTTGATGATAAAAGAATGCAATTAAATTGACAATAACTTCAGTGTCGGTTTCCGAGGCAAACGGAACACCATAATCCATTAATTCCTGCCGTAATTCTTTATAGTTTTCGATGACGCCATTATGGACAATGGCGAAGGCTCCATCATAGGATAAATGGGGGTGAGTATTGCGGACACTAACTTGTCCATGAGTCGCCCACCGAGTATGACCAATTCCAATGGTTTCTTTTCCATCAAATTCGACAGACTTTTCGAGAATAACGACATGGCCAAGTTCACGAAATAAGCGAAAAGTCGCGCCCTCTTGAAGCGCAATTCCAGCAGAATCGTATCCACGATATTCCATTTTCTTGAGACCTTCGACTAGGTCGAGTCCTACTTGGTTTCCTCCGACCACTCCGATAATACCACACACAATAAAAGGCCCCCTTTATTTGATTTCATAGTAGCATTTCAGGGGGGCAGTGTCAAACGACAAACCCAGGTTTGTGAGAGCAATTCCTATTTATTTCTTGCTATCTTTGTGCTATGATAAAGCCAATCATAAGTATCAATCAATGAAAGGGGGAGCACCATTGGACGAACAATTGGAGCAACTCGAAACAGAAGGTATTAGTTTAGCAGAATTGTGGGCGATGATTCGCAAACATCTTGTATTTATTATCCTTGCTGTCTTCGTTTGTGTCGGTCTCGCCTACGGCTATACTCGTTTTTTGGAAAAACCAACGTATACGGCCAAAACTACTTTGGTGGTACGTATTCCGACCAACACCGAAACCGGTGACATCACGACCAGTGATATTTCCATCGCCAAAAGCTTGGCACTTGTCTATTCGGACTTTTTAAAAACCGATCAAGTCATGACCCATGTCATCGAAACTTTGGGAATTGACTATTCCATTGCAACCTTACGGGACAATGTGCTGACCATGACATTAGGGGAAAGTTCCTTGTTGCTTTATATCAGCGCCAAAACCACCGATCCCAATCGCTCCATTGCCATTGTCAACCAAGTGGCGACCAGCGGCATTGCCTTCATTAATGCCGAATTTGAGTCGTATGGAGAAAACTTGGCGGTTTTAAATGTTGCGACCAGCAGCATCATTTCTCGAAATACAGCGATGAATCTCGCCATTGGGTTATTACTCGGTGGTCTTATTAGTGCTGCTTATGTTTTGATTCGTGAGATGATGGCCAAGACCATTCGCTCCCGCAAAGACATTGAAAAACTTACAGGCCTCCCAATTATTGGCCTAATCCCTGATTATGGATTTGAAGAAACCGAGGCCACCCTCGGTAGTTTCCGGGAAGTTGTACGGAAGAAGGTGCATAAGCAATGAGAAAAGATTACCCTATTACCGTGCTCAAAGAGCCATATTCTTCATTTGCCGAATCATTCCGTAAACTTCAAGTCAATCTGGATCTTATCAATGCCGATGGAACCAATAAAGTGCTGCAAATTGTCTCGACCCAGAGTGGAGAAGGAAAAACCATCTCTGCCCTCAACATTGCAGCAGTCTATGCTGAGCGCAAAGAAAAAGTCATTTTGGTGGATCTCGATTTACGGCGCCCTAAAATTCATCGTGCCTTTCAAATTGAAAATAAATCAGGATTGACGGATTATTTTTTAGGGGATATTACCCGGGAACAACTCATCCAACATACCGAAGCGGGAATTGACATTATTGTACGAGGCCGGGAAGCTTCCTATCCCAATGTGATTTTGAACTCTGTGAAGTTTGCCCAACTGATTGCTTCGTTACGCGAAGAATATGATATGGTGATTCTTGATTGCCCTCCACTGCTCGTGGTGAGCGATGCCTTTATTATCAGCAAGCATTCCGACGGGGTCCTATTGATTGCTGCAATGAACCAAACTCCCAAAGAAGCGTTTCAAGAAGCGTTACGCCTTTTGAAACAAAACAACATTAAAGTTTTCGGAATCAACCTTACCCGCGTTGAAACGAAGAAATCTGGATATGGCGAACATTATCATTATTATGAATACAATGACAAAGAAGAAAGCGCAGCGGGAAAATAAAAATTCCCGCTTGCGTTTTTTAGGAGGGATCCGGATTGATTGATTTGCACACGCATGTTCTTCCCAATATTGATGATGGATCATCATCCCTTGAAGCATCGCTACAAATGGTGTTGACGGCGGATCAAATGGGTGTACGTACGATTGTTTGTACGCCTCATTATGAAGTCCATGGACACTATCAGGTGAGCAACGAGCAAATGGACGCTGCCTTGAAACGACTACAAGCAGCATTGGATCAACATCCTCATCAAGTAACCTTGCATACCGGACATGAATTATATTATCACCCCAGCCTTTTGGAACGACTTCGTCAAGGAGAAGTACGGACCCTAGCTGGTTCTCGTTATGTGCTGCTGGAATTTTCCACCTCCTTATTTGATTATGAATTGGATGAAATCCTTTATGCGTATGGATTGTATGGATATCAGGTGATTGTGGCGCATGTGGAACGTTATCCGATTTTCGAAGAGCGAACGCTCACAATGCTACGATCCCAAGGAGCGTTGTTTCAAATCAATGCAGAAACGTTGGTTTCCTCGAAGTATCAACGTAAAGCCCTAGCCTGGCTCAAGAGTGGCTTGCTATCCTTTGTAAGC
>JBAYCP010000139.1:0-3143 GCA_041668665.1 Bacilli bacterium
GGTGCCTTTGGGACCAAATCCCAAAATGAAAACCATCCAGTTACCCCCAAAGAAATCGCTGAAGAAGTCTATCGTTGCTGGCAAGCAGGCGCGGCCATCGCTCACTTGCATATGCGCAAAGAAGACCAAACAGGGTCCATGGATTTGGAACGGTTTGAAGAAACCGTCAAACTTATTCGGGCCAAAGGATGCGACATCATTTTAAACCTTACCACTTCAGGAGAACTCGGCACGACCGAAGAACGCCGGATGGCTCACTTGATTAAATTGGAACCAGAAATGGCATCTTATGACTGTGGGACGATGAACTGGATGCATACCACGATTTTTGATAACAATCCTAAATTCTTGGAAAAACTTGGTAAAACCATGATTGAACATGACATCAAACCCGAAATTGAATGCTTTGATGTAAGCATGATTGAAAATGCGAAATATTACATTTCCAAAGGCATCATTAAAGAACCCGCTCACTTCCAAATTTGTTTAGGAGCACCGGGTGGACTTCCTGCAACCGTGGATCACTTGTTGTACATGAAGAACAACTTGCCGAAAAACTGCACGTGGTCAGCGTTCGGGATTGGCTCAGGACATATGCCTATCTTATTAGCAACCATGGCCCTTGGCGGACATATCCGCGTGGGTTTTGAAGACAACTTCTATTTGAAAAAAGGTGTCAAAGCGACCAGCAATGCCGAATTTGTCGAACGTACCGTGCGCGTTGCCAAAGAATTTGGTGTGGAAATTGCCACTCCTGATGAAGCTCGCGCTATGCTCGGTATCACCAAAAAAGCGTAATTACCCTTTTCTCATACCCCCCCAAAAAGGCGGCCCCCTGCGGAGCCGCCTTTTCCTTATATTGGATAGTCGAAGAATTATCCAAAGACTTTATTCACTAAATAAGGACCATGTCCCGTGAGAACATATTCTGGATCAGGGAACAAGGCTTTGATGCGATAAATGGATTGATACCACGCATAGTGATCATAAACTAAGGAGGATGGAGAGATTTCATCCCATGATTTAGGGGCTGGGGTGACGGGAATGATTGTTCCATCCATCAGTTCTAAGGTATTAAGATAACCGTAGGCGATATGGCGCATATGAATCGTATCCCCAGCGATGAGATATTCGCCTTTTGCAGTATCGACAAGTATGCATTGGCTTCCCGCTGTATGACCCGGGGTAAGAATGACTTTGATGCCTGGTAAGAAGGCGGAATCGCCAACCAAACGCTGGGTTTTAAGTCCTTTGAGGACTTCAATCATGCTTTGATCAAAATCGCCTCGTATTTTCATCGAGGGAAGGGGGTCCAACAATTCTTTCCATTCGGCGTCTTGGAAGACGTGAACGGCGGTGGGGAAGAGGTGGCAATTGCCGACGTGGTCATTATGAAGGTGAGTGTAGAGAACATAGTCAATGTCCGTGGGTTGGACTCCAAGACGTGCAAGTTCACTTAGAACGTCTTTTTCGCCCCCACTTGCGGGGCGACCTGCCCAGGCTTTCCCATTGACAATGTACTTGGCGTTGATGCCATTATCAACGAGGACACGGTGTTTCCCGTCCGTAACATAGAAACCTAGATAAGGAATGACAATGTTGATGTCGGCGTCCAAACCAGTCGTAATCATGCTTTTGGGAACGTCAATCCAACCAAGAACGAGCGGATAAATTTTCCATAGACTCATAAGGGTTCTCCTTTCAAGATGATGTGCTTTCATGAGCTGTTGACCATATTATATCGACTTTCATCCTTGCATTCAACTTTTGCGGACCACATCTTTTTACCGCTGGGTGCCACCTTGAAGGAATGGTGCAGAAATGCTACAATAAAACAGTTATCAGTAGGAGGGATACGATGGTAATTTCCCTAGAAACCTTGCGCGAGCTTGCACTTCGACTTCAGTTTGATATGAAGGACGCCCAATACCAGACGCTGCAACAAGAATTTGCCGTGATTTTACAACAAATGGATTTAATCGGAGCCATTGAAGGCGTCGATGAGGAGACACCCATGACCTTTCCTTTTGATCCTGAGTCTCTGGGATGGCGGGACGATGAACCCGAATCACCATTAACCGTCAACGAGGTCTTGGCCAACGCCAACGATCAAACCTCTCAAATGATTCGCATTCCAAAGGTGGTGGGCTAAATGGCTTCGGCTCCTTTTACCATTGCTGATTATCGTCGCATCCTTGATCAAGAGAAAGCGTCCGCTTCCGTTCTAGTTAGTCAAGCTCGTGAACGCGCTCTTCGGTATCAACCTCATTTGAATGCTTTTGTCACTCTTTTGGATACGCCCGAAATTTCTCGCCAAGTGGCAGGACCTTTGGCAGGGATCCCCTATGCCTTGAAAGATAATTTTTCGACAAAGGGGATCTTGTCAACCGGATCATCGAACATTTTAAGGGATTATATTCCTGTGTTTGATGCGACAGTTGTGGAACGCTTGCGTGACGCAGGTGCTGTTCTAATTGGTAAAACCGTTTTGGATGAACTTGCGATGGGTGGAACAGGCATGACTGGGCATACGGGACTGGTCCATAATCCTTGGAACCACGAACGAATGACGGGAGGATCCTCGGCGGGTTCTGCCGCTGCAGTCTGTGCAGGGATTGTCCCCTTTGCGCTAGGGTCGGATACGGGAGATTCAGTTCGTAAACCAGCAGCCTATTGTGGCATTGTTGGCTTTAAACCAAGTTGGGGACGTATCTCTCGCTTTGGATTGTTTCCTTTTGCCCCCTCGCTGGACCATGTGGGAGTGTTTGCCCGTTGTGTACGAGATGCCGCTATCGTGACCGAAGTGCTAGCGGGATCGGATGCTCGGGATATGACGTGTTCGACTCGACCGGTTCCTGCTTTTGGAACAGAACTTCATCCCAGCGTTAAAGGCGCCCGGATTGCGGTTTTACAACCCGTGATTGATTCGTTGATTCGAGAAGAAGTTCGGAATCATTTTGATGATGTGGTCCAACGTGCCAAACAAGCAGGGGCTACGGTGGATTATATTCCCTTTGATGTAGACTTATTGAAGGCCTTGTATTCGGTTTATATGGTGATTTCATGTGCCGAAGCGACTTCCAATAATGCGAATTTAGATGGGATTAAGTTTGGTCCTCGTGGAGAAGGAGCGACCTTTGAAC
>JBAYCP010000140.1:0-3141 GCA_041668665.1 Bacilli bacterium
CAGCAGTGAGAGGTCGAATATTCGTTAATTTTTGAGCAGTTGTGTTCGCCGTTTCAGAAATCGACATCCGTTCTTTCACACTGCGTTCCATACGAGAAAGTCCAATACGGAATTGGTTTTGCAATAATTCCCCGATTGTGCGAATACGCCGATTGCCTAAATTGTCAATGTCATCGGTATCGCCAAATCCTTCAATGATATTGATAAAATACGAAAATGTAGCAATAATATCAGGGATTGTTACATGTTTCTTCTCAATTCTTAAATCAGTAGCAACGATATTCGTTATCTTAGTGAGGTCTTCATCAACATACACCTTCATGATTTGAACAGTATCTGAACTGTCAAGGTCAGAATTGACATTGAGTTTTTGCACATGTGCGCCTTGTTCAAAGACACGGTTTGATTTTAAACGATCAAGTTCAGGTTTCCCAATAAAGGTTCCTTTGGGATAAACGACTTCACCGTTGACATCACAAAGGTCTTCAGCAATGACACGATTAATCAAGCGATTGTAAATCCCTAATTTTTTCTTAAACTTAAAACGTCCAGCCTTCGCTAAATCATAGCGTTTGGAGTCAAAGAACTTCTGAATCAATAAATTTCGTGCGGATTCTTCCGTTGCAGGTTCTCCTGGACGAAGTTTGCTATAAATTTCAATCATTGCATCGCGCATAGTAAGTACGCTGTCTTTTTCAAAAGTGTTTCTAAGATGAAGTTGATCACCGAATAAATCAGTAATATCTTCTTGGCGTTCGAAACCTAAAGCTTTTAGCAAGACTGTCGCTGGAATTTTACGAGTACGGTCCACACGAACAAAAGCAATATCTTTAGCATCAGTTTCAAATTCAAGCCAAGTTCCACGGGAAGGAATAATATCTCCTCCATAGATGAATTTGCCGCTTTTATCGCGGGACTTACGGAAATATGCGCCAGGAGAACGTACTAACTGCGAAACAATAACTCGTTCCGCACCATTAATAATAAATGTTCCGCTCTCGGTCATCCACGGGAAGTCCCCCATGAATACTTCGCTTTCATTGATTTCACCAATGAGATTATTGCGTAATCGCAAAGTAACCTTTAAAGGCCGGGCATAAGTCATATCCCGGTTCTTGCAATCATCAACATCATATTTAGGATCTTCAAATCGACAGTTGACAAAGTCAAGCTCTAGACTATTCCCCGGACCTGCAATCGGATACACATCGCGGAATACTTCTTTGATACCTTCTTCGACAAACCAACGAAATGAGTCTGTTTGAATTTCGACTAGGTTGGGAAGCGGCAACGAACCACTCACTTTTTCGTAACTTCGGACCGTCAAATTCCCATTCGAATGATTGACCACGTTTTCAGCCACTAGCATTCACCCCTTATTTCTTTCAAAGCTGTTTACAACACGCTTTTTCATCCAACAAAGCATATATAGGCATTTTATTATACTATCACTTATGCAATGAAAAATCAACTGATTTTGATTGTTTTGTTGACAATAAGACATAATGACCGTGATGCCGACGCATAATCTCACAATTCCCAAAAACTTCAAACATTTTCTTCCTTGCACTTTCAGCGCCATGGCTCTTACGAATTACGACCCAAAGCGCTCCCTTATCAAAGAGATGATCGAACGATTCCATCAACATGCGATGCACAATGGACTTCCCCGCACGAATGGGGGGATTGCAGACAATTGCATCAAATGTTCCTTCGATGGAATCAAAAACATCGCTAAAATATACTTGAGCCATCTCAATTTTTAAACGTTCGGAGTTTTGTCTGGCAAGTTGAAGCGCCCGAGAAGATACATCCGTCAGATGAACTTCGGTCAAAGGGAAAAAGGACGCAAGCACAAGACCCAACGTCCCAATTCCACACCCCAGATCCAACAAGCTTCCATGGATAGGGGGATGTCTTAGCACTTCGAGCAATAACCCTTCGCTCCCGGTATCCAAAGCATCTTTTGAAAAAACGCCTGAATCAGAATGAAGCAAAAAATTCTTGCCATTTAGGCTAAATTTAACATCGAATGGTTGCGATTCAACCCTTGAATCACGATCAAAATAATGCGACATATTCTCCCCTCCTTGAAAAGGACAAAAACCTGCTCAAACAAGCAGGTCTTGTGTCTTCTCGGCGAAAGGGTCTATTTGAATTCGACTTCAGCACCGGCATCCAAGAGTTTCTTTTTAATTTCTTCCCCTTCGGATGGCGAGACTTTTTCTTTGATGTTGACAGGAGCACCGTCAACTAATTTTTTCGCATCAATCAAGCCGAGGCCAGTGATACCTTGAACAGCTTTGATAACGGCAACTTTGTTTTGCCCGAAGTTCTTCAAAACGACGGTAACTTCAGTTGGCCCTTTTGGCCCTTCTTCTTCAGCTGGAGCGGCGGCAGCGGCAGCCACTGGAGCAGCAGCGGTAACACCAAATTCTTGTTCGATTGCTTTGACCAAATCATTTAATTCTAAGATGGTCATTTCTTTTAGGCTAGCGATAATTTCAGCAGCAGTAATTTTTGCCATGGTTAAGTTCCTCCTTATAATGGTTATTGTTGTTTATCAGCAACGGCTTGAACCGTAGCCGCAAAGTTGCGGACGGGAGCCATCAAGCAGCCCAGCAACATGGAGAGCATGCCTTCGCGGTTGGGTAAAGTGGCTAAGGTGCGAATATCTTTGTCCGTTACAACTTTTCCCTCTACAATGCCGCCTTTAATCTTCATCTGTTCATTTGCTTTTGCAAATTTAACAAGTAATTTAGGGGCTGCAATAGGATCCTGATGGGAAAACACAAAGGCATTTGGACCAGCGATTTGTTCGTCTAGTTCATTATACCCAAGCGCATCAATCGCCCGTTCTACCAAAGAGTTCTTAAATACTTTGATTTCGGCACCCTCTTTGCGCAAATCCCGGCGAAGCTTTTCGAGTTTTGCGACCGTTAAACCGCGATATTCAATAATCGTTAATGATTTGGTGGTGCGCATGGTCTCGGTAACTAAATCGACTTGTGCTTGTTTTTCTAGAATGGCTTGTTTGTTCATCTATGACACCTCCTTTGTTTGGTTGGTGAGCAACTAAGAAAGAAAGCCCACGCCGTACGAGCGTGGGCTTTTGAAGTTCTAAATCTTCAAATAGTTCAC
>JBAYCP010000141.1:0-3141 GCA_041668665.1 Bacilli bacterium
AGCGGCGCTAACGGACATTTGGAATTGGTCGACTTGAGCCGAACCTGCGAGGGTAAACCAAGCAAAGGTGGCAGAGGTCATCGCGACAGCGGCGACCATAAAGGACGAGAGGGCTAATGTAAATTTACGGGTCATGTTTCGTTTCATGTGTGTATGTTCCTCCTTGCATGACTTTTTTAAAGTTCTTCGATCGGGCGGATGACTTTATACTCAAGGGAGAGTCGGAGTCTTCCGCTGCGAATATCATCCACGCATTCGGGGTCCCAACCTTCGAGCCACAAGACAATAGTGTACTTGTTGACTTGGCCGAGTTGGAGGACTTTATCGTCGCGATAGACAATTTCGCTTTCGGAGTAGAATGGGGTAGTCGGAGTGTTGTTGACGCTGGGCGCGATGGCTTCGGGTTCTCCGTTTGCTGCGAGTTTCGCATAAGTGGAGGGGACTCCGTTTTCGTAGATTCGCACCCGGATGGCGGCATCGACACCGAGCTTCATTTGCTCAATGGCGAGTCGCATCGAGTATTGCAGCGCCACTTCACCGGCATTGCCCAAGTAGTACGTATAGGCCATGTAGTGATCGCCGTTGTGAGAGCCGTCAATGTCATCGATGTTACTAGGAAGGTCGGCTTCCGTAATGTTGAACATGTCTTCCACCGGATCAGCGAACAAGCGGGTCGTGGGATTGGTCATATCGGGAGATTCCGATAGAGAAATACCAAGTTCACGATTGGGCATGTCTGCGGTGATGGTGAAGTTCCCGATCATTTGACCGAAGAACGAGATCATCAGCAGGATGCCGGTTGCTGCCGTCGAGAAGAGCAACACGATGTTGGTTTGACGCCTCCATTGAGAGGGTCTCAAGCTGGGGATCACTCCTTTCTAATGCCTTGTTTCTTATTCTTTTCGGGGCGCCTGAGGGAACAAGCAAGGCCTTGAAGAACAAAAAACAATGCGCGGATGAATTCCTACGCATTGTTCGTGTGTGTATGTAATTGGCAAAGGGTAATCACTTTTCAATGAGTGCAAGAGTGAATACCTATCCCACCAGTGTACGAGAATACACGCAACGATGCGTAGATATTCTGGTAACTGGCTACCTTTCTCCTTGGTGGAGCGAAGGCCCTATAGCTTTGCGTCGCTAACTTTCGTTAGGTATGCCTTTTGCAGTTCATACATATTATATGCTTGAAAAATATGGTTTGCAAGCGGTTTGCAACGAAATATGAAAGAAATTATCAATTATTTTATCATTTTCTTGCGGAAATTGGCTGATTAAGGAAGGCAATGAGGTCTTTCACGGGCATGGGCTTCCCAAAATAATACCCTTGAGCACCTTCACAGTTGAGTTCGCGAATGAGTTCAAACTGGGCTTTGGTCTCGATTCCTTCGGCAATGACTTGACGCTTGAGTTGTTTGGCGACATCAAAGATATAGTATAAGGTGACAAGACTACGATTGTTGTTTTCAATATCAATGACAAAGGCGCGATCAATCTTCACAAGGTCCACAGGAATTTTCTCTAGTAGATTGAGCGATGAGTATTCGGTACCAAAGTCATCAATGGCAAAGGCAAATCCTTTTTGTTGCAAACGCGTCACGATGCCACTTACTAAATCAAAGTTCTTGGCCACAATTGCTTCGGTGATTTCGAAACGAATGGCCGAGGAAGGAACTTGATATTCGGCAAGAATAGAGGTTACATCGTTTTCAAATTGAGGGTCGACCAATTCAAGGTAAGAAAGATTGAGACTGATGGGACGAGCATTGGGCAAAGGGAAGAGGCTCTTTCCGTGTTGTTGGTAAAACTCCGCCGCTTTTCGTAAGACGGCACGTCCCATGGCAGGAAGAAGTCCCTTAGCCTCTGCGAGAGGTAAGAACTCCGCAGGAGAAATATAGCCGCCACCCTCAAAGGGGAGACGTACCAAACCTTCGACGGCTTCATAGCGTTTGGTCATGATGTTGTAGATTGGCTGGAAGTGTAATTCCAAGCGAGTGGTTTCAATCGCACGGGTGAGAAGACTCAACACTTTTTCACGGCGTGCCTGATTGGCTTTTTCGTCACCCTCATAGTCAAAGACAAGATTCATCCCTTGAGCTCTAGCGGCCTCCTTGGCCTGAAGGAGGGTCGATTCCAAGGCGGCGATTTGATTGACAATGCGGGGATAACTTACAGTGACAATATTAAAATTCAGGCGTTTTTCTTTGCCATCCACCTTCATGGATTTGCGCAGCAATTCCAGTAAGCGAGTAGCAGCTTCGCTGGCAGCATTGGCAGTAGCGCCCGGCATATGGATTAAAAACATATGATTTTGGAAGAAGAACAAGGAAGAAACAAAGCCGAGACTGTGAATGCGTTGCATGGTGGTAGCGAGGATCGTATCAATGATGGGGGATTCTTCTTTCCAATCGAGTTTGACACTATCGACAAGTAAGAAGTAACCGGATTCCTTGCGAGAAGCAAAGCGAGGTTCTAGTTTGCGGAAAAGGATTGCTTCACTTTCCAAGGGTAACCGTGATTGGACTTTGGTAGGAGCAACTTTGGCACTTGCGGTGCTTGGTTTCACCACTTCTTCCATCAAAGGACGAAGAAGAACCATGACCAAACGACGATCGCCATGAGTGTCCACCCGTAGAATCTGGCGACGATAAATACCTTCCATGCCAGGGAATTCGAGACGATCATGGGCAAAAACTTCGGCATATGAATGCTTTTCATTTTTATTGGGTAATTTTTCTTTATCATCCCATAGATTGCGTAAGACAGGATCACCAGGTTTTAACATTGGAAAGGCCGCTTGAAAATTATCGGAGAACTCAACAAAGGTGCGGCTGGGGAGTTCTAAGGTAAAAAGATAAGCTCCCAAGGCACTTAAGGAGAGATCCAAGCGTTGTTTTTCTTCCATGCGGGCATCGTATTCCAATTTGATGGAAATGTAAGCTCCCAACACTTTGGCGAGCAAAGCAATGATTTGTAATTCGTCTTCGCTCCATAATCGATTGGGGCGAGTTTCGTGGAAATATAGATAGCCGACAGTTTTTCCAAATGGACGAATGCGTTGATGGAAGAATGCGGTGAGTCCAAGATTGTTAGCATAGTTTTTCATGAAGGGTGGCAAACTTGCGACATCATTGCAGTACAAGG
>JBAYCP010000142.1:0-3136 GCA_041668665.1 Bacilli bacterium
TCGTAGATTTGATGCCTGCAACGACTTTGAATGACTACTACTACTCTGGATACTATGCCAGTATCGGTTCCGAATCGAACTTTGATTTCTTCTATGGTTCAGGATGGGGCCCAGACTACGGCGATCCACAAACCTACGTTAACATTTTCCGCTTCGATGGCGATATGATGACCGTTATCGGACTAGATGGTAGCAACGGTTAATTCCTTAGGATATTACTTCATTCTACCTTTGTAATTGAAAAGGGTTAGGATCAAATCCTAATCCTTTTCTCCCTTTATTTTTGAGAGGAGATAGCATATTATGCGAAAATATGTACTTACTCGGCTTCTTCGATCACTTGTATCGATTATAGCTGTTATTGCGATTGTTTATGTTTTGATTTACTCACTTATCCCGCGGGATAACATTTTTTTGAATGATCCTATTTATACAAAAATGTCAACACAAGATTTAAAAACTAACTATAGATATCAACGTTTTGAACAATTTGGATATGTTGATTACGCAACAATGGGAGACTATTGCAAAGTACTCTATCCTGATTTAACATCGATAGATAATTTCAATTGTAATCGCGCTAGTACTCCTACCTTTACCAACCCCGCCATTAACGATTTTAACCAGTACTATGCCAATTTAGGTTACACGACACAATACCTAACCTCTGGAAAACCGTATGCATATAAAGATAATTCTCCTTTTTCAATGATGTTAAAGTGGTTCTCAACCATCATTACTTTTCAACATGTTAACCAAGTGCAAAATGAACTTGAACCTGATATAGAACGCAGCATATATATTGGCCGCGATTGGAATAATGTCCCTGCACTTATGTGCTCGGGGTGTGAAAATAAGTATCTAATATATTTTGACAACAGTTTCCCCTTTATCCATTTTAACTTTGTTAAATTGAACTTAGGAAACTCATTCCCTCTTTTTGCCGATCGAGATATTATCAATGTAATTTCTAGTGGACAAGGGAATAATGTTATTACTGACATTACTTATCCAACCGGCCTTGCTGAAGCAAGTGACGTCAATGAGCATACTTGCGTCTACAAACCTACTCTTAGCCCTTTTGAACAAGCTCGTTTTACAGATAATTATGCGAGTTGTCAAGCATACTACTCAGATCCTTCAATGCTTAGCACATCATTTTCCATTGGCATATTAGCCATGTTACTCTCTTATGTTATTGGACTCCCGATCGGAATTTTTATGGCAAAGTATAAAAATAGAACTTTCGATAAAATTGCAATGCTTTATATTATTTTTATCATTGCTGTTCCTTCTCTCGCTTATATTTTCATGTTTAGTAGAATTGGGGCTGCAATCGGATTGCCGGTGAAATTCCCGGTGTATGGAGCACATAATTCGCTATCTTATATATTGCCCATCTTCTCTCTCGCATTACCCGCTGCTGCTGGCTTAATGATGTGGATTCGTCGATTTATGATTGACCAAACTTCTTCGGATTATGTTAAATTCGCCCGCTCAAAAGGTTTAACTGAAACCGAAATTTTTTCCAAGCACATCCTGCGTAATGCAATTATCCCGATTGTTCATGGTATTCCAATGAGCATCGTCGGTACACTAACTGGTGCGATTATTACAGAACGCGTCTATGCAGTTCCTGGAATGGGGAAAATGTTAACCTCCTCTATTAATGCATTTGATAACTCTCTTATCGTAGCATTAACTTTCATTTTTACTGCCCTTTCCGTTCTGGCATTACTGTTAGGTGATATTTTAATTACGTTTGTTGATCCACGTATATCCTTTGTAGAAAGTGGGGGCAGAAAATAATGGAATCAAAAAATTTGTTTAAGGTTGTTAAAACCAACGCAATTGAATCCGAACGTATTGATGCTCCTAATTACTCTTACTGGCGCTCTGTTTTCCGTTCGTTTTTCTCAAAACCTTCTAATTACATAGCTTTAGGTCTATTATTCGTTGTCCTGTTTCTCTCCTTTGTGCAGCCGTTAATTTCTGGCTATACATTAACAATGCCAAACATTAACAACCCAGAAACCCATTTCCTTCCTCCTTCTGCTGAATTCTTGTTTGGAACGGATCAAGTTGGTGACTCTCTCTTTGATGTTGTATGGGCAGGAGCACAAACATCTTTGTTGCTTGCATTGATTTGTTCCGTTATTAATATTGTGGTAGGTGTCGCAGTTGGAGCATGGTGGGGATATTCAAAAGCAGTCGATAAAATTATGACAGAAGTGTATAACATCATATCAAATGTCCCTTTTATCTTATTCATAATGGTGTTTATGTACATTGTAGGTGCTGGCTTCTGGCAGCTGGTTGCTGCAATGACAATTACTGGATGGATTGGAATTGCATATTTCATCCGCACCCAAGTCGTAATTATTCGTGATCGAGAATATAATCTAGCTTCAAAGTGTTTGGGGACTCCGGTTATTCGGATGATTAGCCGGAACATTCTCCCTTATTTGACTTCAGTTATCGTAACTTTGGCTTCCAGAGAAATCCCATCATACATTTCCTTCGAAGTCTTTCTCTCGTATATCGGTGTTGGTATGGGAACTTCACGACAATCTTTAGGTAGAATTATTCAAACCTACTCTGTTTGGATGGATCAAAAACCTTATGTATTTTGGATTCCAGTTGCCGTTGCAGCGTTGGTCACCATCACTTTATATGTGGTAGGTCAAAACCTTGCAGATTCCTCTGATCCAAAAACGCACATGTAGGAGGATATGATCATGGAAAATAAAAAACCTATATTATCAGTTAAAAATTTAGAAGTTCAATTTCGAGTTCGCTCACGTGTCTTAACCGCTATCCGCAATGTTAGTTTTGATATTTACGAAGGCGAATCCATTGGGATTGTTGGTGAATCAGGTTCGGGGAAAAGTGTATTAACAAAAACATTTACTGGAATGCTTGAAGATAATGGCTCCGTAACTAGTGGAGAAATTTGGTTTGAAGATCAAGATTTAGCGAAATTTAAAACCAACAAAGATTGGCACGCCATTCGAGGGATTAAGATGTCTACAGTCTTTCAAGATCCAATGACCTCTCTTAATCCAATCCGTACGATTGGCTCTCAAATCGCTGAAGTCATTATCAAGCATCAGAAAAAATCTCAAGAAGAAGCCAA
>JBAYCP010000143.1:0-3115 GCA_041668665.1 Bacilli bacterium
TGACGCCCGCAAGACATCCGGATGGTGCCGTTCTTCTGGGGTCATGGATAGAATCACGGCTTTGGTTTTTTTGATTCGAACCTCGGCTTGAGCTTGATCCTGTGCCGAGACTTTCGGCATGCCCGGCATCATTTTCATGAGTCCACTCAAAGGCCCCATTTTGGCTGCTGTTTCCAACTGTTCCAGCATATCGCTTAAGTCGAATTGGCCCGATAGCATACGGGTCATTAATCGAGTGGCTCGCTTTTCATCAATGTTTTCTTGGGCCGTTTCAATGAGTTTTAACATGTCCCCCATGCCAAGAATTCGTTCGGCCATTTGACGAGGTTGGAAGCGTTCAAGGTCATGGATTTTTTCGCCAATCCCACTAAAGAGAATGGGTAATCCGGTTTGATGACGAATGGACAAGGCAGCGCCTCCACGAGCGTCCCCATCCAGTTTGGTCATTAACACCCCGGTCAATGGGATGGTTTTCAAAAACGCTTGGGCAACCGAAACAGTATCCTGCCCACTCATAGCATCCACCACCAAAAGGATTTCTTGGGGGCGAGTCTTATGTTGCAAGGAAACGAGTTCTTGCATCAGTTCTTCATCCACATGCAAGCGACCCGCCGTATCAACGATCACGACATCGGCTTGGATGAATTGAGCATGATCCAGGGCGCGGGTAACAATTCCTACAACGTCGTTTTGTTCGCGTTCGGCATAGACGGGCAGTTGATGCTTCGCTCCTAATTGCTCCAATTGGTCGATGGCAGCTGGACGTTGCACGTCTGCGGCAACCAATAAGGGTTTCTTTTGTTGTTTGGTTTGTAGATAATAGGCAAGTTTCGCAGCGTTGGTGGTTTTCCCACCTCCTTGCAAACCGACAATAAGGACGACAGAAGGTCGTTTCGTCAGTTGCAATTCATTGGCGTCTTTGCCCAAAAGGTTGGTGAGTTCATCGGCGACAATCTTCACCACCATTTGTCCTGGGCTTAAGGCTGAAAGCACGTCACTTCCCACAAATCGTTCACGCAAATCCGCAAGAAATTGCTTCACAACCTCCAAATGAACATCAGCATCCAACAATGCCAAACGTACATCGCGCAACATTTCTTCCATGTTGGCGTTGCTTAATCGTGCTTGTCCTTTGAGTTTCTTAAAGACCGACTGTAACCGTTCGGTCAAACTTTCAAATGCCATTCGTCCGGCCTCCTAACGATTGAATAAGGCTTCGATGCGTTTGCGCAAGGTGGCTTCATCCAAAGGAGCGGCCAACGCTTCTTGCAGGGCATCACGCAAGGTCATTAATCCTAATTTCTCTTCATAATCCGTGAGCTTGTCCTCGACACGTTTTAACAAGGAAAAGACCGCATTGCGAGAGATATGATATTCCTCAGCAATCTCCCCCAAGGAATAATCTTCTTGAAAATAAAGTCGCATCAAATCTTGTTGATGAGCGGTCAATAAGGGGCCATAGGAATCCAACAAGCGATTCATGCGTTCGGTTTTCGCAATGTCCATACTATAACCTGCCAAACAAGAATTCGATGAGAATGAAGATGCCAAAGAAAATAGCAACATTCATGTGAAAGCGGGGATCCCGCCAGGCGATACGGCGATAGCCGGGAGGATAATAGAGCAAGGCAAAGAGAAAAGCCATCCCTAGTTCCACCAAGATAATAATAGCAATGAATTCAAAATTGAGTGCAATCAAAAGATTGGTCAATACTTGTTGAAACAAGAAAATCCCAATAATAAAGATGGCGTAGCGAACAATAAAATTATTCATCGTGTTTCCTCCTCTTCATAGAGTCCAAACAAACCAGCTAAGTATTGATCCAAATCAAAGGGGACTAAATCATCGAGCTGCTCTCCTAAACCAATAAAGCGAACTGGAATTTGAAATTGTTCCCGAATTGCAAGTACAATTCCACCTTTAGCAGTACCATCCATTTTGGTTAAAATAAGACCAGTGACCCCCGTGGCCTCAGCAAATGCCTTGGCTTGTTGGATACCGTTTTGACCGGTAGTAGCATCCAAGACCAACAACACTTCATGGGGACCTTCAGGAATTTCTTTTTGAATCACTCGATGAATTTTGGATAGTTCATTCATTAGGTTGACTTTGGTCTGCAGTCGTCCGGCAGTATCGCACAAAATAATGTCCACTCCCTGTTGCTTGCCCCAACGTACACCATCGTACAAGACCGATGCGGGGTCCGCCTGTTCTTTTCCGACATGGACAGGAATACCTAAACGATGCCCCCATACCACCAATTGCTCAATGGCACCCGCACGAAACGTATCACCAGCGACAAGCATCACCGATCGTCCTTGGTCCAAATACCGTTGGGCAAGTTTTGCAATGGTAGTGGTTTTTCCCACTCCATTCACCCCCACCATTAAATAGACGGAAGGTGAGGAGGATGCTAGGGCCAGTTCTGCTGGCACCTCCCCATGACGAAGATAGGCATCGTGCATGGTTTGCAACAACATTTCTTGCAAGGCTCGCGGATCGGATATTTGTTGCAAGCGTGCTTGAGCTTGTAAACTTTCAATCAAATCATGCGCCAAGGAAACACCCACATCTGCCGTTATGAGAAGTTCTTCCAGCTCGGCAAAGGTCGAGGCATCCAAGGTTCGATAGCGGGCGAAAAAAGCATTCAGTTTTTCCCCAAAAGACGACCGTGAACGGGTCATTCCTTTGCGATATTTTTGACTTTGAGCGACCGACTTTCCAAAAAGTCGGGTTTTGATGGTTTGAAAAAAGCCCATAGCGTATCCCCTACTTGGCCATCTTTGACAACGCATCGCGTGCAGCGTCTTGTTCGGCTTCTTTTTTCCTTAATCCATGCCCAACCCCAAGTACGACCCCATCCATTTTGACACTGACTTCAAAAACGGGATGATTGGAAGTCCCTGCGGTTTGAACCGCAACATACTCCAACACTTTACGAGTATCGGCTTGCACCAATTCTTGTAAGCGAGTCTTGTTATCTTTGAGTTGTAAAAAGCGGGCTTCGTCCACTTCTTGCAGCATTTCATCATAGAGTCGATACAAACATTTTTGGGTTGCTGCTGCGCCAAGATCAAGATACATCGCTCCAAAGATGGCTTCGAACCCATCACA
>JBAYCP010000144.1:0-3112 GCA_041668665.1 Bacilli bacterium
AGTACTGACTTCCCCTTTCGGGACAAGAATCACGAGGGGGTTCCATTCGCCAAACTGTTCATTCATGGCGTGTTGATCCCCATTGTTGTTGCTTTCGGCATTGTTACCATAGTAATAGCTGAGTTGATTTTGTAAGAGAAATCCGCCGATGGCAAGTCCCAAAACAAGGATCAAGGCGAAGTGTCGACCATGGTGTAACACCTTGACTGACTTTTCAAACGTCGGCAATAAATTTTTATGACGTGTCTTTTCCAGTAAAGGTGCAAAAAGAACAAGTAAAATCGGTAGAATGATTAAGGTCGATAAGTAACTAAAGACGACGCCCTTGGCCATGACAATGCCAATGTCTGCCCCAATGGAATAACGCATCAAGAGCAAAGACAAAAAGCCCATCACGGTCGTAAAGGCCGAAGCCGTAATCGACCCCAAGGAATGCTTGACGGCTCTGGCCACTGATTCCACCACCCCATAGCCTTGTTCACGTTCCTCGTAATAGCGGTGAACGACAAACAAGGAATAATCTAAGGAGATGGCGAGCTGTAGGACTGCCGCCATGGAGAAGGTAATAAAAGAGACGCTGGAGAGCATCGCATTCGTCCCCATGTTAAAGACAATCGCAAGCCCTAACGAAAGTAAAACTGGGAGGGGTTCGACCCAGGAGTTGGAGGCAAGAATCAAAATGATTAAACAGATGGGGACAATCACGAGGATGACTTGAAGAATTTCATCAAAGATTAAGTCGCGGGTGTGCAGATTAGCAATCGCTTCCCCACGCATCGCCACCTCCTGATGGTCACTCAGTGCATTCCGAATGGCTGTGATGCCTTCTTCCGTCTCGCTCGCAAAATCATCGGTGGAAAAGGTGACCGTATACAAGGCTGCCTGATCATGATAGTATTCTGCAACCAGTGTTGCATCATAGGTGGAAAGCGGCTTGGAGACATCGATGAGGTCATCCAACCACACAACGCTCGCCACTTGCTCGACGTCTTGAATCACTGCTTTAATGGTTTGCGCATCCACCAGGGTGACATCTTCCACCATCACTTGAATCGCAGCATTCAACCCAAACTCTTCCCGGATGACCGTCATCGAATCTTGGGTTTTCGAATCGTCGGGTAAATACGCCGACAAATCAAAGTTGATCTTGACACTTAGGATGCCAAAGACACTGGCCAACGCAAAAAGGATCATCAATCCGATGACCGGCCATTTCCCTCGTCCTCGTAATAATCGTTGCATCATGTTGCCCCTCTCAAATAATCATTTTAAATAGCGATTTTAATTATAGGTTTGATATGGTATAATCACAAGAGAAACGTCAGTTGAAACGGGGTTTCAAACGCCGTTTCAAACCCCATTCCAAAGGAGGGTTCCCCATGAGTAAAACCAGTGATACCAAACAACGTCTGATTGAAACCACCCGTCGCCTCATTCAAGAACGCGCCGCCTTTACCATTAAAGACATTGCCCAAGCCGCCTATGTCAATGTCGCGGCCGTTAACTATTATTTTGGCGATAAAAACCAACTCATTGAAACCGTGGTGCAAGGCATTTTACAAGATTTTAAGCAATCCTTATTCACCGCCATCCGCACCATCCCTCTCGGACAAGCTCCTGCCACCACCTTGGCAGGAATGATTGATTTGCTCTATCAATTCGCCCTCGAAAACATTGGTGTCATTAATTATCTCTTCTTGGATTTTGATACCGAAAAAAAATCCTCCACCCTCTTGTTGCATGAGTTCCTCGAGGATGAAGAATTTACCACCTTAGTCTTATCCATGTTACAAATTCAAAGTGGCATTGACGACCAAGCCACCTTGTATGCGCGTTACATGCTCATCTTTTCCAGTTTCTGCATTCCTTTGTTCATTGAAATCATGCGTCATGTCAATCCCGACACTCCACTGAAAGCTGCTTCCTTACGAGATAATGCCTTCCGCGAACGCTACATCACTGAACTCTTACGAATCATTGGGTAATCCTTTATTGTGCAACTTTCGACATTTTTAATGTGCAACTTTTGAACCTTTATCATCGAAAACCTCCCCATCTTGGGGAGGTTCTTTTTCGTCTAAGAACAAGAAAATGTCTCAAAATCTCCATTGAAATCTATATTCTCCGTTTCCAAAGAGGGACCCTCGAGGACATAGAGATCACGAAAAGGAATCTTGGTTTGAACAACCGTTAAGGTTTGGGTTTCTTTACAGATGGCACTGACCCATCCTTGTTGCTCGATATAACTTCCCTCATGATAGTAAACCACCCGGACCATGGTCCGTTTTTCTACACGCATTAAACGACGATTGAGCTCGTCCATTGCTTCTTCTGACAAACAGGGGCGAGCGACTTGAATGCGCTCTTTTTGGCGCAAAGTGGCTTGAAAACCTTTTAAGGCATCAAAGGGTAAGAACAGTTTGGCGCGGCTGGCATGTGCTTGTTTACTCGGCATTATGACCACCTACCAGTCGGTTGCGGCGTCGCATCGTCGCTCCTTCTTCCAAGTTCATCGCTTTTAAAATGACATTTTTGCCATACTTCTTTTTAATGAAATTGAGGGTCTCTTGAATGCTGCGTTCGGCTTCCGCTTCTTCGGAGTTGGTAAACAAATCGTATTGGGCTTCCTTTTCGTCTTGTACGTCAAGAAAGGAAATCCCCAACCGACGAATGGGCTGATTGTTCTTAGTGGTTGCGTGAAAAAGTTCGATAACATGAGGAAGGATCAGGGAGAACGCTTGGGTTGTAATGCCTAAGGCACGTGCCCCTCCGGTGGCACGAACCTTCTCATCCGCATAGCCAACATACAAGGCAATCCGCGGTGTGACGAGCTTGCGACTTGTGAGATCCAAACATGCTTGTTCCACCATCTCTTGGAGTACCAATAATGCTTTCTCATAAGAATAATCTTCAAATAGGATTTGGCTCGAAGACACGGACTTACTTTGGCGTTGATACGCCTGAATCTCCGCAATGGTACAAGGTTCTCTTCCCCAGGCATGATCATAGAGATACGTGCCATTGATCCCAAATTCTTGTTGCAAAACGAGGGGATCGGTATGGGCTACTCCTGCCATATCTGCAATGCCTAAACGCGCTAAGCGTGTAGCGA
>JBAYCP010000145.1:0-3087 GCA_041668665.1 Bacilli bacterium
TCGGCGGCGGTATGGGGACAACCTTAATCGTTAAGAGAGCTTAAGTTTTACCTACCCTTGATTCTCCTCCTTCAAAAGAGGAGAATCTTTTTTTATCCATTGCTATTTCAATGGTTTTAATGTACATTATATGAAGTCCCATTTTCATCTATCGAGAGGAGTGCGATGGTGTGACCAATGAAATCTTAATTATTTGTATTACCGTATTTTTTGCGCGTATTCTCGATGTATCGATTGGCACCATCCGCACCATCTTTGTGGTCGATGGAAAGAAATATCTAGCTGCAGCTTTTGGCTTCATAGAAGTGTTCATCTGGTTTATGGTGGTACGAGAAGCACTTACCGTGGGAGATAGTAACATCTTTGTCGCTATTTTCTATGCGGCAGGCTTTGCCAGTGGAACCATTATTGGTAGTTATATATCCAACCGTTTGGTGATTGATAAATTTGCCATCTACATTGTAACATCAGAACGTAACGACCAAGTGGTGCATACTATTCGAGACAATGGCTTTGCCGTGACCAAGATTGAATGTACGGGTCGAGAAGATAGCAAACGTTATTTCTTGTATGTAGAAATCCGTTCCAATCGATTGAATCAATTGAAGAAATTGGTCAAACAGTTGGATCCTAATGCATTTTTGACCGTGAATAAAAGTAAGATTGCCTATAACGGATTCTTCCGCTAACATACCATCAAGAAGATTAGGCAAGTCCTAATTTTCTTTTTTTTTCATCGAATGATTCAAGAAGGAGGGGGAGTATGGAACGACTTCGGGGGTTACGCCGTTACATTGGAACCCGAGCTTTTTATCGCGAAATGTTAACAGTTTCCATGCCGATTGCCCTGCAACAATTTGTCACTTCCTTGGTAAACTCCTTGGATACCGTCATGATTGCAAATTGGGGAGGATCCAATGCAACCGCCGCCATTTCACTGGCCAATCGTTATTTTACCACTTTTAATATGTTGATGATGGCACTTGCTGTCACATGTTCCGTGTACATTGCTCAATACTATGGGGCCAAACAATACCATCGTTTAAAACAGATCTTTGGAATCAATCTTGTCTTAACCGGCGTTTTAGCATTGCTTGCCTTTACGATTGGGCTTGCTTTTCAAGATCCAATCATTGGTTTCTTTACGGGTGCGGAGGCAGGGACGGATTTTATCGTACGCGAATATGGCGCACAATATTTAGGGCTAGTCGCTTTCTCCTTTTTACCCCAAGCGGTGACCAATGCGTTGACATTTACCTACCGCCCTTTGCGACAAACAAAGATTCCATTGTATTCGGCAATCACTGCCGCTGTTACGAATGCCCTGTTTAATTGGTGGTTCATTTATGGTGGACTAGGTATTCCAGCGATGGGCATTCAAGGAGCTGCTTATGCTACCATCATATCTCGGCTTTTCGAAATGGGAGTCTTGCTCATTTATTTCTTTGTTAAAAAACCACTTTTCTATGGGAAAATTAGAGAGATTTTCTCATTTACTGGTACGATGTTCCGTGATGTATTTACCCGGGGGCGTCCATTGCTTGTTTCTCAAGCATTGACGCAAACAATGGCCATTTTTATGCTGTTTGTCTTTGCTAGAATTGAAGTTGGGAATGCAACGAATGTGGCGGCGTTTACCGTTTCGACCCAATTAGTAGATATTGTTGTCGTGTTTATTGGGGGAATGGGGACGGCGGCTTCGGTCATGATTGGAAGTCGATTAGGGGCCAATCAATTGGAAGAGGCCAAGCAAAATGCTCGTTATCAAGTCACGTATGTGATCCTCTTTTCGATTCTTGCTTCCATTGTGTTAGTTTTGCTCATTCCACTAACAGAGATTGCTTTTAATTTTGATCCTTCCGAGTATGAGCTGTTAAGTGCACTGATGATTCTTCATGCGTTGTCGTTTCCGTTTATGGTGTATTCGCTGAATATCATCTTTATTACACGAGCGGGCGGTTACAACCGAGCGCCCTATTACATCACAAATCTAGTGTATTATGGAATTAAGCTGCCGATTATAATCTTCTTTGTTTATTTGATGCCTTCCTTGTTTGCGGAAAGCGCGGGATTGCATCAGGGGCTTTCTGCCTTGGGCCTTCCTCCTACATTTATGGTCTTCGTATTCCTTATCGATCGCATGATGGAAGTCCTTCGTGCCATCGTGGCCTATTATGTCTATACCCGCGCCGATTGGTGTCGGAACATTGTAAAGCTTACCTAATCAAAATTGGAACAAGAAAGAAAAATATGCTACAATACAAGTAGCAGAACCATGTAAGGGGGGTTCGACATGAAACTGATTTTTGCGATTGTTTCTTCGGATGATTGTGCTAGTGTGATGGCAGCACTAGTCAAAGAGAAATTTTCGGTGACCAAACTTGCGACCAGCGGTGGGTTTTTAAAAGTCGGAAATGCGACATTGCTCATCGGCACGGAAGCAGCCAAGGTCGAACAAGTCTTAAAAATTATTGAAGCCCATTCCAAATCACGCAAAGAAATCGTTCCGATTATTGGCCCAAGCGAAATTGGCATTTATAGTGCCCAAACGATGGAAGTACCTGTCGGAGGGGCAACTGTGTTTGTCATCGACGTGGAATCCTTTATCAAAATGTAAAAAAAGCTTGGCAAATCGCCAAGCTTTTGTTTGAATAAACCAGCAAGTAGTCTAATTGACAAGGCTGCTACTGCTTACGCCAACAATCGCTTCCCAAAGTGGCATTAACAAGGTGTTTAAGTAGATGGCTGCGATAAAGGAAAGCCCTGCTAAGACCACCAAGAACATGACTCGTAAGATGCGGTTTGCTACCGAGCGGGTGACTCCTAAAGAGATAACCAGAAAGAGAGCAGCAACAAAGAATCCAGCAAAGCCAGCAACAATGACACTTAAAAAAGGAATTCCTAAAATGATTTTTTCATACATGGGGACTTCAGGAAAGCAATTCATATCTTTCCCATCGATTTCAATGCGTGGGTTTCCTAGCATAATGTTGATGACTTCAATTTTTCGAGTTTTGCCTGCGCGGACATCCGTATAACTATAAATGGTTGCGGTAAGCTTTTCGGCAGGGTCTCCATCCACCAACA
>JBAYCP010000146.1:0-3070 GCA_041668665.1 Bacilli bacterium
AAAGGAGGCCAGCATTAATAAAGCAGCTACTGCACTTAAGATAAAGAATAAGCGCATCCGTTTGGTATGCGTAATTTGATGAAGAAAATAATCACGATAAGTAGGATAATCAATACTAGTTTCAATACGAACAGAATCCATAATCTCTTCCTCCTTGGATACTCCTAAGACGTTTGGTGCAAACGAATGCTAGATTTTCTTGCGAGATTGATGACTAATCGCCACCGCAATCTTTGCTCCAATCCGTGCATTATATTGTACCAAAGCTACATTGGCTTGTAAACTTCTCCCTTGACTTGCTTGTTCCACCGCCGCTAGTAAGAATGGCGTGGTCGCTTTGCCACGAATTCCTTTGGTTTCGGCTTGTTTTAAGGCCTCTTGAATCCACGCTTCGACCACGTGAGGATCTAAGGCTTCTTGTTCGGGGATTGGATTCATGATTAACATACCACCCGGTAACGATAAATCCTTTTTGGTTTGCCATGCTTCTGCAATCTCACGAGGTTCCTCCATGCGCGCATCGACGGTCAAAGGACTAGACCTGCTATAGAATGAAGGCCAGGTATCGCAGCGATAGCCAAGCACCGGCACTCCAAGGGTTTCCAACACTTCTTGGGTTAGTGGAAGGTCCAAGATGGCTTTCGCTCCTGAACACACCACTATCACTGGAGTCTGTGCGAGTTCTTGCAAGTCTGCAGAAATGTCCATGGTCGTAGCTGCCCCCCGATGAACGCCCCCAATGCCTCCTGTTGCAAAAACAGAAATTCCCGCACGAGCCGCAAGAATCATGGTTGCGGCAACCGTCGTTCCTCCGTGTAGTTTCTTCGATAAAACCACTGGAAGGTCGCG
The DNA here is from genome assembly GCA_041668665.1 of Bacilli bacterium. Lineage (GTDB taxonomy): Bacteria > Bacillota_I > Bacilli_A > RFN20 > UBA1709 > JBAYCP01. The sequence goes on from JBAYCP010000146.1 coordinate 850, forward strand.
ACGGCTTACCTTCACAACCGAAGTAAGCGAAGCGAGTTCGTCGATTTCAGCTTCCGAGAGACCAATTACGGCTTCGCCCCGCATGATGCCGATGGTGGCAGGGATGGCTCCTTCTTCACGAATGATACGCTCCAAGGACATGGCGGTTTCCACATTACGGGGATAAGGCATGCCATGCGTAATAATTGTCGATTCCAAGGCTACGACTGGGCGATGATCTTGAAGGGCTTGTTGGACTTCAGGAGAAATACGTACAATCATAAGATAACCTCCTTGATTCGAAAGGAATCATTTTGTAAGGCAGTTTGGAATAATGCAGGTGTCACTTCTTCATTGACTGTCTTATTCGTCGCTAACGCAAAACCTGCACTTGTTAAGGCATAACGTCCGACATCCATAAGAGAGCCATCGTGGAGCAAAGCGGCAAGTGCTCCGGCAAAAAATGCATCCCCCGCTCCTGTCGCACTCTGAATGGAAGTAGGAGTGAATGTCAACCGTAGTCGCTCGTTGACGGTTCCTAGAAGTACCCCTTCTTCCCCAAGAGTAAGCCATACTTGTTGGACGCCCGCTTGGAGCAAGACATCAACGGCTCGATGATAATCTGCTTCACTATGAAGTGGAAAACCGACCAGAACTTCCGCTTCATAACGATTCGGCTTGATGGCGTATAAATGCGATAAGCAGGACTTTAAACGAATCGCCTTATGGGCGGAGATGGGATCCGCAACCATTCGACATGGAAGTATGGATATCAAGGATTGCAAGGTTTCTTCACTTAAATTACCATCCAAGACCACATAGTCTTGAGGGCGTATCTCCTGGACTATCGGGCGCAATAGATCCAAGGTTAATTGGTCCAAAATAGACATATCCGAAACGGCTAATTCCATTTCATGATGAGCATCCATGATGGCAAGATAGTGAGACGTCGAATGATACGGCAAACGCAAAAGAAAACGGGTATCCATGCCACAAGCCTGAGCATGCTCCCACAAGGCTTTCCCTGCTGCATCTTCTCCCACCACACTTATAAGAGTGACGGATACATGGAGACGCGCTAAATTCTCAGCAATGTTACGCCCCACTCCACCAAAGCTCGTGGTAATGGTGCCTGGATTGGAGTCGAATCGTACCAAATCTTGATGAGCAAACCCTTGCACATCCACATTGGCACCCCCAATAACATAAACATTCCTGCTCATATTACCCCAACCACCGTAGATCATCCTTGGTTGTAATCTTGATATTTTCATAGTCTCCTTCAACTTCTTCGGGCGTAAATCCTAAATAATGTGCAACAATGCTGGAGTCATCCTTAAAGGAGGACAAGGTTTGGTCGGCATAGGCTTGTTCCATCGCCTTTTTTAAATCCACCGTGCGAAATCCCTGGGGAGTCTGCACCAGCTTGGGGCGTACGGATTGAGGAGGATATTTCCCATCGACAAGAATGGCGTCTTTGGCGCCAACAGTGGGAATCACATTCACGTATCCTTCCTCCAATTTCTGGGTGACTCGCTTTAAAAGGGCTTTGGACAGAAGACAACGCGCTCCATCATGCACCAACACTTTTTCTTGACTCACCAATGGCAGAGCATTCCATACACTTAAGGATCGAGTCGCTCCTCCATATACCAACTGGACTTGTTTGGCGTCAAAAAGAGCGCGAAAGATTTCTTCTTCGTCTGGGGGAATCACCAATAAGATTTGTTGACATTCGCGGTCATTCAAAAAGACCGCTACCGTTCGTTCAATGACCGTTGTTCCATGCTTACGGTGCAAAACTTTGTTGTATCCTAGATGCAACCGTTCGCCTTTGCCGGCAGCCGGAATGATGACACTATAGCTCATAGGCTATCTCCCCCTTCCTTCTTCTTCATCGTCCAATAATCCATGGCTTCTTGCCATTGGGTATCTTCAAACAAGGGGACTCCTTGTTTTTGTAAAAACTCAGCGGTGATTCCTTGACCAATAATCAAACGATTTTGAAAGGTTCCGTCATAGCGATGGGTGACTCCACACGAAGGACTGCGTGATTGCAGCAATGCCGCACAACACCCCTCTTGTTGATAACATTCCCATGCTCGTTGAGCCCCTTTGATAAACGCTTCCGTTTGGTCTTCACCTACTTGATTGATGACGTAATCCCCTCGTCGTTCGCAGGGAATGCGCGGTGTTGAGAGCCCTCCCTCCACTTCGGGACATAGGGGAACCATCTCCCCTT
>JBAYCP010000147.1:0-3050 GCA_041668665.1 Bacilli bacterium
ACTCGTTTCCATCATGGAAGAAGACACCAAGAAATTTGGCTTAGAAGAAGCAGCAGTGGAAGTGGATGCCAACGGAAAAGAAACCATGGCCCCTGATGTCCGCAAGAGTTTCTTATTGATTCTTGCTTCCATCTTCTTGTGGTTCATGGGCTACAATGCCGCAACTACCAAATTTTCCATGTATGCGCAGATTGTCTTGGATACCGGCTATAGCATCCCCTTGTTGGTTGCTCAAATTTCAGCCGTTATTGCGTTTATTCCCATTGGGATTGTCGCTTCCAAAATCGGTCGCCGGAAAACCATCCTTGGCGGGATTGTAATCTTATCCGTGGCCTTTCTTGCGGGTTACTTTGTGACACCTTCCAGTGCCTTCTTTATGTATGCCGTCTTAGGACTTGCGGGTGTCGGTTGGGCGACCATCAATGTCAACTCTTATCCAATGATTGTCGAGATGAGTCGTGGTTCCAACATTGGGAAATACACCGGATACTACTATACCTTCTCGATGGCGGCGCAGATTGTGACCCCCATCTTCTCGGGATTCCTGATGGATACCTATGGAATGACCATTTTATTCCCTTACGCCGCCGTCTTCTGCATCCTCGCCTTTGGCACCATGTTCTTAGTGAAACATGGGGATAGCAAACCAATCCCAGCAAAGAGCAAACTTGAATCCTTCGACAACGACAACGATTGATAGATTTGAATCCGACCGCGGAAACTCTCCGCGGTCTTTTTATTTCTTTTATCTAGACTTTTTTCGAGGACTATACTATAATGGTAAAGCACTTAGTGAAGCAGTGTGACTCTTCGCCATCCCTAGAGGAATGGCCATCAGCCCAAGAGGAGGTGTACGTATGAAACGTTATGAAACCATGATTATTTTGAATGCGAATCTGGAGGAAGAAGCTCGCAAGCAAGCGCTTGCTGGACTTCTGGAAGTCTTAACGTCCAATGGTGCCGTGCTTGGAACCATTAATGAATGGGGAATCAAAGAATTCTCTTATGAAATTAATGATGAAAAGCGTGGATACTATGTGGTCGTGAACTTTGAAGCCGAAAATCCAGACCTAAACAAGGAATTTGACCGTGTTTGCCGCATTAATCCCAACGTGGTTCGTCATCTCGTGATCCGTTTGGATCAGTAGGTGCGACCATGATTAACCGGGTAGTGCTGGTCGGTCGCCTAACCCGCGACCCCAATGAACTTCGTCGCTCGCAAAGTGGCGTCGGCATTTCAGGCTTCACCGTTGCCGTCGACAACCGTTTTAGCAAGCAAGAAGATCGCAACACGGATTTCATCGCCTGTGTCGTCTTCGGGAAAACCGCAGAATTCGTCACCCAATATGCCCGTAAAGGTGCATTAGTAGGAGTCGAAGGACGTCTCCAATCACGCTCGTATGAAAAAAACGGGCAAAAAGTGTATGTGACCGAAGTCGTCTGCGATAATGTTCAGTTGCTGGAGTCCAAAAGCGTCAGTCAACAGCGTCAAAGCGAAACTCCTATGGAATCACGCGGTGGGTCCTATCAAGCCCCTAGCGAGTCCCGTAGCAAGGAGTATTATGCTTCTACGCCGGTGGCGGACGAACGGCGCTCACAAATCGACATCAATGATGACGATTTGCCATTTTAAACCTTAGATAAAGGAGGAGAAACCATGGCTTTTAAAAAACAACGCCCACGTCGTAAGGTTTGTTTCTTTACCAAGAACAAAATTACGTACATTGATTATAAGGACGTCGAGTTGCTCCGTCGCTTTATTTCGCCAAACGGTAAGATCACACCTCGTCGCGTGACCGGTACCAAAGCGAAGTATCAACGGATGCTTGCCATCGCCATTAAACGCGCTCGTCAAATGGCGTTGCTGCCCTATTCCGTCGAATAATGAACCAATCGTCCTCTTCGGAGGACTTTTTTTCAAATGTCTAGGCGGAGTGTCCATTTTTTGTGTCAAAGGCTGAGAGATGTTGTATAATAAAATATCATGACGCGAGGAGGAATCGGGATGTTTCAAACACTACGAAAACTGAAAAAAGGAACTTGGATTTTCTTTTTAATTCAAGCAATTTTCGCGGCAGCGTTGGTTGTGATTCACTTGTATTTTCCCGAGACCTTACCGTTTCTATTTTATCCAGAAGCGATTCTAGGGTTGTTACTGTTGGCGTTAGGAGCCAATGTTTTTTACATCATCCATGTCTTGGAACGAATGGAAAACCAAGCTCGTAAAAACTTCATTAATGTGTCCAGCGCTTTGGGAGCAGACATTTCCGAAGCCTATCGATTTGGAGAAATTGGACTACTGGGATACGATGGGAATCAAGAAATTATTTGGACCTCGGAGTTATTCTTGGATCGGAAGTTACAATTATTGGGCATGAATGTTTTGCAGATTATGCCAGCCTTAAAGCCATTTTTTGGAGACTTATTAGAAAAACCTTTTGAAATCAAAATGGATTATGCTGCCCGGTCCTATGCGGTCATGCATTTATCCGAACTGCGCATTCTAATTTTTAAGGACATTAGTGAGCGCGAACATTTGTATCGGATGCGGAAAGAAGAGGCCTTAGTGGTGTCCACCATCGTGTTGGACAACTATGCCGATATTGTCACCCTTGGCAAAGGCGAAACCTACAGTCAGTTGGAGGGGGACATCCGCAAAGCCATTCTGGATTGGGCCAAAGATTATGATATGTTGATTCGTCGCATCAAAGACGACACCTACTTGGCGTTTATGTCCGAACTCGTGTATGCCAAAGTTGCGAAAGAAAACTTTCGCCCTTTGCTGCAAGTTCGCGAAATCAATAAGAAAAGTGAAATTGCATTGACCATCAGTATGGGCTTTGGTCGTGGGAATCCAGAAGTGGCACGCCTGGCGGAACTCTCGGCCAGTGCGATTGATGTCGCATTGAGCCGCGGTGGCAACCAAGTTGTTGTGAACAACTATGGCTCACATATGGAATTTCACGGGGGCGGAGCCGATAAGAAAATTAAGAAAAACGCGGTACGAACGCGTGTTTTATCCCTATCACTGTTCGCCCATTTGCAATCCA
>JBAYCP010000148.1:0-3026 GCA_041668665.1 Bacilli bacterium
ATTTCATGACTTGGATGTTTGCCACAACCGTAGCAAACGCAATCCACACAAAAAGACCCACACGGCCAAAACGCCAATAGGCAATTAAGACCAAGCAAAAATTCACGACAATAAAGAGTAATCCCAATCCAGTATTAAACATCGTATCCCTCCACTACCGTCTCCATTATACACAAAAGCATTTCGAACCCCAATGGTTTTATGCTATGATTGGAAATGGTGATAACATGAACTTTTCCTATGAACTCAAACACGTCTGTGCACAAACTGGGGCACGCTATGGCGTCTTGCATACTCCTCACGGCGATGTAGAAACCCCAATGTTTATGCCAGTAGGAACATTAGCTACCGTCAAATATCTCTCTCCGGAAGAACTGCTTGGAGCAGGTTCAGGAGTTATTTTAAGCAATACTTATCATTTGTGGTTACGCCCAGGACCTAACGTCATTGCCACAATGGGCGGGCTCCACCGTTTTATGAATTACCCAGGTCCGATACTAACGGATTCAGGGGGATTTCAAGTTTTTTCACTCAGTGAAAAACGTAAGATCACGGAAGAAGGAGTTGAATTCCGCTCGCATTTGAATGGCGATCGATTGTTTTTATCTCCAGAAAAATCAATTGAATTACAAAATGCATTTGGGGCCGATATCATTATGAGTTTTGATGAATGTCCGGCTTATCCAAGCACCTACGAATACATGAAGCAAAGTGTGGAACGCACCTTACGGTGGGCCAAACGTGGCCAAGATGCCCATCAAAATCCCAATCAAGCTCTCTTTGGCATCGTACAAGGAGGCGATTATGAAGGCCTCCGTTCTCTCTCTGCTCAATCACTCGCTGAAATGGATTTCCCCGGTTATTCGATTGGCGGCACCAGTGTAGGCGAAGATAAGCCCACGATGTATCGCATGATTGATTACAGTGTCCGTTATCTTCCTACCAATAAACCTCGTTATTTGATGGGCGTAGGCTCGATCGATGCAATTCTAGAAGGAGTCGCCCGAGGCATCGACATGTTTGATTGTGTATTACCCACTCGTATTGCCCGTCATGGTGCCCTAATGACCTCTCAAGGACGAGTCAACATCCGCGACGCTCAATATGAAATGGATGAGCGCCCCATTGATCCTGAATGCGATTGTGAAACATGCAAACATTATTCAAGAGCATATCTCCGTCATCTCTATAAATGCGAAGAAGGGTTTGGAAAACGTCTTCTCTCCTTACATAACATTCGTTTTTTAATTCGGCTGACCGAACAAATTCGGCAAGCCATTCAAGAAGATCGCTTTGGCGATTTCCATGCGGATCTTGTTCGTCGTTATGGTTTTGATCAACCAGGATCGCGAGGTTTTTAAAATGGATATTCATCTATTTGATTACAATCTTCCACCGGAACGCATCGCGCAAACGCCCCTTGCGGAGCGGGATGCCTCACGGATGTTAGTCTTACATCGTTCCACCCAAACACTCGAACATCGTTCCTTTCGTGATTTACTCTCCTATCTCCGTCCTGGAGATGTACTCGTCCGCAACAATACTCGAGTCATCCCTGCCCGACTCTTTGGAGTAAAACCTGCAACGGGAGCACATGTCGAAGTCTTGTTGCTTCGCCCTTTGAATGATACGACTTGGGAGTGCCTCGTCGGCAATGCACGAGTAGTAAAGGTAGGAACGGTACTTGTCTTCGGAGACGATCAATGGCAAGCGACTTGTGTCGAAGTTGCTGATGAAGGCATTCGTCATTTAACCTTTGCCGATGTTTCCTCTTTTTGGAACATGTTGGATCAACATGGAACAATGCCCTTACCTCCCTATATTCACGAGCGTCTTGAGGATCAAGAACGCTACCAAACCGTTTATTCAAACATTCGTGGTAGTGCAGCTGCTCCTACCGCTGGTTTACATTTTACCCCTGAAATGCTTGAAAAAGTCCGCATTATGAAAGTGGAACTTGTCGACATTACGTTGCATGTGGGTCTCGGAACCTTTCGCCCCGTCAGTGTGGAACGCACCGAAGATCATCATATGCATTCCGAAAGTTATGAAATCAGCGAAGAAGCCGCGTATGCGTTGAATCAAGCCAAACAAGAGCATCGTCGCATCATCGCCGTCGGTACTACCTCCACACGTACCTTAGAAGCGAATTATGCCAAACATGGTTCCTTTATGGCTGAGAAGAGCCAAACCAACTTGTTCATTACGCCTGGCTATCGATTTCAAGCCATCGATGCTCTCATCACGAACTTTCATCTTCCTAAGTCGACTTTACTGATGCTCGTTTCGGCATTTGCGGGACGAGAATTTGTTCTCGAAGCCTATCGTGAAGCGGTTCAATCTTGTTATCGGTTCTTTTCTTTTGGCGATGCCATGTTTTTGGAATGAGGGATAAAGATGAAGACGAATCTTGCACACCAATACTATCAACGTCAACTTGCTCAAATGGAAGAAGCAAGCAAGCAAGCATCCAAACCTCGCTTATTGTTGCATACTTGTTGCGGGCCTTGTGTCGCTTTTCCTATTGAATTATTGGCCCCTCTTTATAACCTCACTTTAATCTATAATAATAGTAATATTGATCCAGAGCCAGAATATGTTCGTCGCCGCGATGAAATGCTACGCTTTGTGGATCAATACAATCAAACTCATCACACGGATGTTCAAGTAGTCGTCACTCCTTATCACGGCGAAGAATTTACGGCAAAACTTGCACGACGAGCCCATGATGACGAAGGTCAGGGACGCTGTCGTTACTGTTATGCCTTACGGCTCCAAGAAGCTTTTGCATATGCCCATGAACATCATTTTGACTGGGTAGGCACGGTCATGACGATTTCACGTCAAAAAGATGCCTTAGCTCTCAATCGAATTGGTGAAATTCTCGAACGCAAGTATGAAAGATCCCCCCGCTACTTTTATAGTAACTTTAAAAAAGGCGGTGGTCTTGAGGCCGGAATGAAGCGTGCCAAAGCTGCCGAATTGTATCGCCAAACCTATTGTGGCTGCCGCTTTTCTCGCCAAGC
>JBAYCP010000149.1:0-3026 GCA_041668665.1 Bacilli bacterium
CAACAAAGAAATGTATACCTTTACAAGTAGAGGCGAGCGAAGTTTAACCCTTCGTCCAGAGGGTACTGCTGGCGTGATTCGAGCCTTTGTGGAGCAAAAAGAATATGCGCAGCAAGATTATCCATACAAAGCCTTTTATCTAGGACCAGTCTTTCGTTACGAACGTCCCCAAGCTGGTCGTTATCGTCAATTGCATCAATTTGGTATCGAAAGCATTGGTACTCGCTCTCCCTACCTAGATGCTGAAGTAATTCTGATGGCCTGTCACATGCTTAATGAGCTTGGGATTCACCATTATCGGGTTAAAATCAATAGTATTGGCGATGAATCAAGCCTTAAACGTTACCGCGAAGCGTTACAGAGTTACTTTGCTCCAGCCATTTCAACCCTCTGCGAGGATTGTCATCGTCGGCTTGATCAAAATGCTTTGCGCATCTTGGATTGCAAATTAGATGGCGACAAAGAAATAGTCAAAAACGCTCCTAAAATATCTGACTTTTTGTCTGATGAGTCACAGCAATATTTCAGCCAAACCTTGCAGATTCTGAACGATTATCAAGTCCCCTATGTCGTTGATGATCGACTAGTTCGTGGCTTAGATTACTACACTGATGTCGTTTTTGAAATCGAAGCAGAGGACCATGAAGGTCATTCGTTTGGCGCCATTTGTGGGGGAGGGCGTTACGATCGATTAGTCAAAGAATTTGATGGACCCGAACTCCCAGCGGCAGGCTTTGCGTTTGGAATGGAACGATTACTTCTCTTGCTTGAAAAAGATGAATTGCTTCATTCAATAGTAAGAGAATTAGAAACGTATGTAATGCCATTGGAGGACAAGGTATTCCAATATGCATTTGATGTGATGATGCATTTACGTCTTCAGGGCATTCAAAGTGATATGGACTATGGGATGCGGTCCATCAAGGCACAGTTTAAAACTGTCGATCGAAAACGCGCTCAGTATGCAATTTTGATTGGAACTAGTGAAATGGAACAACAAAGTGTGACCGTAAAATCTAACACAACCAAAGAGCAAAAAACCATGCCAGTGGACGAATTAGTGCCATACTTAGCTGAACAATTTGCTACAAGAGAAGAAGAACATACACATACTTGTGATTGTGGTCATGACGATCACGATTGCTGTCATGGTGAAGGCGATTGTCATCACCATCAACACTAAGAGAGGGATATCTATGAACCGCAGTCATAACAATGGTGAACTACGAACAAGTGACATTGGAAAACAAGTAATATTAGTTGGATGGGTTGCCCGGAAAAGAAATTTAGGTGGACTCGTCTTTATTGATCTTCGTGATCGTTATGGAATTACACAAATCGTTTGTCGTTCGGAATTGGATTCAATCACAACAGGAATTCGCAACGAGTACATCCTTCAAGTGGAAGGACAAGTCGCACCAAGAGAGTCCATGAATCCGAATTTAAAAACTGGCGAAATTGAAGTTATCGCATCGGCCATCCAAATCATTAATATATCGGAAACTCCACCTATGATTATTGCGGATGAAACCGATGCCTTAGAAGATCTTCGCATGAAGTATCGATACCTTGACTTACGACGTCCCATTATGCAACAAAAATTAATTGAGCGTCATAAAATTGTTCGCTCCGTTCGAAACTACCTGGAAGAAAGGGATTTTGTCGAAGTCGAAACCCCCATTCTAACACGTCAAACACCAGAAGGAGCTCGGGACTATTTAGTGCCTTCTAGAGTGAACGAAGGTAAGTTTTATGCGTTGCCACAATCTCCTCAACTATTCAAACAACTGCTGATGGTCTCCGGTCTTGAACGCTATTATCAAATTGCGCGATGCTTTCGGGATGAAGATCTCCGTAGTGACCGCCAACCTGATTTTACTCAAATTGATATCGAAACTTCTTTCTTTTCCGAAGAAGACATTTATTCTTTAGTCGAAGGGTTATTTGCAACGATTCTAAAAGATGTCAAGGATATTAATCTTTCACTTCCTTTTCCCCGTTATTCTTACCACGAAGTAATGAATCGCTTTGGTTCCGATAAGCCTGATACACGTTTCGGTTATGAATTAGCAGATGTATCCAACCTGTTATGCCATAATAGCTTCCCTCTTATTGCAGATGCGATAACAAAAGAGGGGAGCGTAAAAGCCATTCATCTTCCAGGAAAAGCGAAAGAACTTTCACGTAAAGAACTTGATACGTTAAATGAACTTGCAAAGAAGCATCGAACAAAAGGCTTGTTCTTTGCTCGCTTCTTTGGTCAAGATGAATGGGAGGGTTCTTTTACCAAATACTTATCCGACGCGGATAAAACGGGTCTAATGGAACAATTTCAACTTGTTCCCAATGATTTGCTCATTTTCGTTGCTGATCCTATTTGGGAACGTGTATGTAATGCCCTAGGTGCCATACGACTTGTACTCGGTAAAAAGTATGAATCTTCCTCGTTCACTGGATATGATTTTTTATGGGTTGTTGATTTCCCATTGTTTGAACACGACCCCGAAATGAATACCTATTCTTCGACCCACCACCCCTTTACGCGCCCTTACGATGAAGACTTACCTCTTCTTGATACAAACCCAGCATTGGTGCGCGCACATCACTATGACCTCGTTTTGAACGGCAGCGAGCTTGGTAGTGGTTCGTTACGAATCTATGATCAACAAGTCCAACGTAAGGTATTTGAAATAATTGGCCTAAGCCAAGAAGAAATTGAACATAAATTCGGCTTCTTCATCAATGCATTCCGCTATGGAACCCCACCTCATGGGGGAGTTGCCTTTGGTTTGGACCGTATTGCAATGATCTTAACAAACAGTGAATCCATTCGTGATGTCATTGCATTTCCTAAAAACGCATCGGCGGTTTGTCCGTTAACCGAAGCTCCTTCTAACATTGATGACAAACTTCTTGCTGAATTACACATTTCGCTACGTAATCAAAAATAATAGTAATCGGAAATCAAAGATTTCCGATTTTCTTACTTGTCTTGGTTTTTTTGCTGAAATACGATATACTATAAA
>JBAYCP010000150.1:0-3022 GCA_041668665.1 Bacilli bacterium
CGGATGCACCAATAGCTTTTAGTGTTCCATAGTCTTTAATGCGATCGTAAGTTGCTGAGTACATAGTAAGGCCGATAATAAAAAAGCCGCTGATAATGGCAAAAATAACAAGTGTGCCAAAACTCATTCCCATATTATTTGCCGTCATCACGTTAATCACGGTAGCTTTACTCAAATCTTTGGAACGCCACGCTTTCAGATCGGGCGCCAAGCTATTGATTTGTGTAACCACGTCGGTTATTTTATTTGGATCTTTCACGGTAACGATAATGGCGTTTATCGAAAAATCGGACATACCCGAAAAATAGCGCGCTTTCGATGTTGTTGTGTACAAAAGCGGACTGGAAAAGCCTTTGGCGTTTTTCGTGGTAACTCCTACCTGGGCTGTTTTTCCGTTTATCTCGAAACGCATTCCCGGCTCCACCTCATAACCGAATGTCTTGTTGTCATAGAAATCAGCCGATACTGTCCCCGGGAGTATTAAATCATTTATCATGCCCGTTTTGATGAGTGAAGCCGACGGTCCCGCTGCTAGTTGTGGATAATCGCTACCGATAATAATTGCCGGGGAATTATCGCCGTTCGGAAATTTTACCGATACATTGGCAACTACGATTCCATACGTGTTGGTCACACCGTCTATACCGCGTATTTGATTTGCCCAACGAACATCAAATGGCGATAGTTTGTTTGCATTGTTGGTTTGTTTTTCTACAACAAATACTTGAGAGTAGCTTGGATTGGCATTATTTACGATTCCGCCAATCAGTCCGGAAAGATAAAAGAATATACCCAATTCCAAACCAATCAGGTAAATACTGATGACGATTGCTGATAGAATCCCAAGACTTTTCGATTTCTCGAACCGAATAAATTTATACGCAGTTTTTAACATGACGCATTAATTTAACTTTACCGTACATTCCAGTTTGGATCCGATGAGCAATGGTTTTTTTATATCGCTCAGCAACACTTCAATTTCGCGTACGCGACGATCTTCCAGATCATTTCCGCTATCTGAAAACAACGATTTTTTCTTCAGATTGGGGGAAATGCGCAAAATTTTACCCTGTGCCACAGGAACACTGTCGCCCATAAAAGCTATGGAACAAGGCTGGCCCAATGCAAGTTTCTCTGCAAACAATTCGTCAATCTCTGCCACAACAAGCAACGGCGCATCGGGCGCCATACGTCCGTATGTTTGGTAAACAGTTACCGCTTCCCCCAACTTAGGGATAATATCTAAAACCGTCCCATTAATTGGTGCCGTAAGTTGCGTAAGGCTCAGGTTATTTTTTTTGGAAGCTTGTTGCACGGCCAGTTCCTGAAGTTGCGCTTGTTGACCCTCCAAGTCGCTTTCGAGTTTTTTCAATTGCAACACGCCCTGGTCGTAATTGCTTTGCAATTCACGCACTTTTTCTCCGCTTATAGCGCCAGCTTCAAAGAGTTCTTGCGAATCATTCAGTAAACGAAGGTTTTCTTTCAGCGCTAAGCGCTCACGTTTCACCATGTTATTTACCGATTGAACATTACCTTTTTGTGAAGCAATACGTGAGTCGGCTTCTTTCACGGCAAAAGAAGCATCAGTGTTGTCCAACACCAGTAACACATCTCCACTTTTAACAACATCTCCCGTTTGCACATTAATCTGTCGTACAATTCCCGAAACAGGTGCAGCTAAATCGCTAATGCCGCCTTTGGGGATTACTTTCCCAATACCCACAATACATGTTATGGAAGGCGTAGATGTTGGCACAGTTTTCTCTCCTTTATTGCTACATGCAGACATCAGCAAAAGCGTAACCGCTAACAAAAAAAAATGTTTTTTCATCTTATTTTAATTGATTATATTTCATCTTCAATAGGTTCCTCGCTAATCCTTCCTTCCGATACATAAATGGTGCGATCGGCATATTTTTTTAGACGCATATCGTGTGTTACAATGATAACAGCTCTATTTTCACGTGAAAGGTTGTGCAACATCTCCATGACCTGTTTTGCGCTAGATTGGTCTAACGATGCCGTAGGCTCGTCACACAACAGAAGTTGCGGATTGGTGATAAGCGAACGAGCAACAGCTATACGTTGTTGTTGTCCACCACTTAGGTTGCGGGGAAGATTGTTTTTTCTTTCTTCCATGTTAAAGGTGCGAATAAGTTCCAATGCTCTCTTTTTGGCGTTTTTTTGGTTCATGCCCTGCAAAATGAGTGGTTGCATTACATTTTCGAGTCCGTTAAGCGGTGCAAGCAGGTTAAATCCTTGAAATACAAAACCTATGTGTTCTAAACGCAACTTTGCTAACTTCTTCTCTGAAAGTTTGCTCACACAGGTGTCGCCCACCCACACATCTCCTGTGGTTGGATAAATAACGCAGCCCAACAACGATAACAGCGTAGTCTTGCCCGAACCTGAAGGACCAACAATAAGTGTTATTTCTCCAGTGCGAAACTCCACCGTAGTTGGTTCCAGCGCCACAATAGTTGTATCGCCTGTTTTATATTCTTTTCCGGCATTCTTAAGACGAGCAGCAATATCCATATTGATTTATTTTCCATGCAAAGAAAGACATTTACGTACTAATATCCAAATATATTTGCATTATTATTTAAAATTAGTACATTTGCGCACTAATATTGGAGATTTGTATGAAAACAAAAGAAATTTTGCTGCAGTTAATTGAAGAACTCGAAAAGTTTGAACATTCGCTTTCGGAAAACGAAACTCCCGAAATGAGCAATTTTATAGCCTACTTATGTAGCACCGAAAAGAATGAGCAACATTATTCAACAGAAGTAGAGATTGCCCAGCACGTAAGTTTGCTGCATCGTTATTCAAAATTTTACATAAAAAAAGTGCTGAAAGACTCGCTCATGCAAACTATGGATGAGTACACCTATCTGATGCCACTCCTCCACCGTGAAAGTCTTTCTAAAACTGAGTTGAATAACATGAATGTTATGGAAAAAACATCCGGAAACGAAATTATAAAACGGTTGCTCAAAAAAAACTTAATCAAGCAGCA
>JBAYCP010000151.1:0-2995 GCA_041668665.1 Bacilli bacterium
ATGTCGGCCTATTATTACTAGGGGAATTCTTATGAGCTCCCCTTTTTTTATGTGATATAATACTTTTGAAAATAGGGAGGTTATCCAATGGAACAGATCCAACTACTCCTACAATCTATGAAATACAACAACGAAAGTCAGTTACTAATATGTGATGATTCAACAATCAGTTATCTTCTGAATGCCCCATTTTCGACGGGAGAACGCTTGATTGGGCTTCTTTTATCTCAAAACCAAACTCCTACCTTAATATACAACCGTCTTTTCCCTATCCCTCTTCTACCAAACCTAGAAATTGTTCCTTGGTCCGACGATGAAAATCCCTTAATGAAGCTCGAAACGATGTTAGAAACACGAGTTGGAATCGATAAAAGCTTTCCAAGCCGTTTCTTAATTCCCTTGCAAGCCATGAACCGTAATCGTGAATTTTATCTAACGGAATTGCCCGATCGGCTACGAGCCATCAAATCACCAGATGAATTAGAAAAAATGAGAAGGGCCTCTACCATTAATGATGAAATTATGTCGGAATTGCTTAGTGTTTTGGACGGTACACAAACCGAACGGGATATTGCAAATCTCATACTTACATATCAGAAAAAGCATCATGTATCTCCAAGTTTTGACCCAATTGTTGCTTTTGGGGATCATGCTGCAGATCCCCATGCCATACCAACCAATCGCAAAGTCAACGTAGGTGAACCAATACTAATTGATATGGGCTGCCGATTTGAAGGATACTGCAGTGATATGTCTAGAACATTTTTCTTTGAGAAATGTCCATTCCCCAATCTCTATCACTTTGTTCAACAAGCAAATGAAGCTGCGATTTCCGCTGTCAAGCCAGGAGTTACATTTGCATCGGTCGACTACGCAGCTCGTTCTATTTTTATAGAAGCTGGACTTGAAGATGCATTCCTGCATCGAACGGGTCATGGAATTGGATTATCAGTGCATGAACCTTATGATGTGAGCGCCACAAATCTACAAATCATTGAAACAGGAATGTGTTTTTCTATTGAGCCTGGTTTATATCTTACTAATCAGTTGGGGATACGTATCGAAGATCTGGTTACCGCAACTTCAAAGGGAGTTGAAGTGCTAAATCACTTTCCAAAGAATCTCATCATTATCAAAAAAAAGAACGGATAATTCCGTTCTTATTGCTCTTTGTTGACGGTAGATTTGGTCTTTGAAGGCTTCTTTGATGTCGTTGTTATTTTCTTCGCTGAGGGGACCTCGCTTTGCGGTTTCCAGAACATTAATTTGGTGTACCATTTCATGTTGGGATCGCGATTTGCAATCGCTGCTTCTTTTGCAAGGCGCTCTCTTTCTTTTAACCTCCGTTTAAGTATGGAGCGAATGTGTCGCGCTGAAACAACTTTTTTTGCGCCGATAGAATCAATAATATAAGCTTGTAATTTCTTGATTCGGCGATGGCGAAAGTTATTAGCAAAAATAATGCTCTCCAACAATTCCACTGGTAGAACATATTCAATATTGGATCGCGCTGAAACAACTACTTTCATTTCAGCCTGTCCAGTCTCTTTCCGATAGTTCCCAAAGAAATCAATCTGTTGATCAAAGTAAACAAACCCAAAGGCAGAAATAATAATATCGCGAAAATTCGAATTATATATTCCTAATTTAATGTCTTTGCTCTCTGCCGTCGAAGCAATAAAGTCTACCTTAATATTTAATGTGTTTTCGATGGTTTCTTTCGCAATTCGATTGACACGAGCTACGTTGATAATTAGAAGAACCATCGCCGCAAGCAGTAGTAATAGCACCAAAACAAGTCCACTTCCAGCATTGGCATTGAGCCATTCAATAATTCCCATCGACATCACCTCTTCTAGTATTGTAACAAAATGCCACAAGAAAAGATAGTATCAAGCATGTGCAGCCTCGTTATAAGACAGCATCCAAAAAGGCCTTTGTCCGGGGGTTCTGTGGTTGTGAAAGAACCTGTTTGGGCGATCCTTGTTCGAGAATATATCCTTCATCCATAAAAACAACACGATCTGCAACTTCTCGAGCAAACCCAATTTCATGGGTGACAATCACCATGGTCATTCCACTTTTTGCAAGTTCTTTCATGACCATTAATACTTCTTTAACCATTTCTGGATCCAAAGCACTTGTCGGCTCATCAAAAAGCATGATTGCAGGATTCATCGCAAGCGCACGTGCAATCGCAACTCTCTGCTTTTGACCTCCCGATAATTGACTGGGATAGGCGTTTTCTTTATCGCTAAGTCCTACTTTTTGAAGTAAACTCCGCGCTTGTTCCGTAGCTTGTTCGAGTGAAAGTTTTCGTACTTCCAATGGAGCAAGGCGAATATTATCAATGACATTTAGATTAGAGAAGAGATTAAAGGATTGAAAAACCATTCCCATTTTGGCTCGTAGCTCATCAAGTTCAAGATTCTGATGGTTAATGTTTTTTGACGCAGCCAGTGAATTAAAAATGGTCTTCCCTTGAAAAACAATGGATCCTTTAACGGGAGTTTCAAGCAGATTCAAACAGCGAAGCAAGGTAGATTTCCCCGATCCTGATGGGCCAATAACTACGACAACTTCCCCTTCATCCACTTCAAAGTCAATGTGGTGTAAAACTTCCAAGGGGCCAAAGGACTTTGTAACTCCTTCAGCCTGCAAAATTTTAGTGCCTGGCATGAACATCAAGTCTCCTTTCCATACGTTGAATCAATTTTGAGATGGAATAGGTCACGATAAAATACAACAAACCTGCAAAAATCAAGGCTTCAAACATCGTAAATTCCTGACTACTGACTACATTCGTTATTTTCATCACATCCACAATTCCCACAATGGATACTATGGAAGATTCTTTGACCACCGTAACAAATTCATTCCCTAGCGCGGGCAAAACATTCTTAAATGCTTGCGGAATAATGACTTTTCTCATCGCTTTGCTTCTACTGAGTCCAAGAGAGCGAGCTGCCTCCATTTGCCCAATATCCACTGATTG
>JBAYCP010000152.1:0-2979 GCA_041668665.1 Bacilli bacterium
AATCCATAGAACAATCCAAGTGAAAAAATGGGGAATACGAGGCCACCTGCTGCGCCACTATTCGCTGTAAACACAATCATGACAAAGCGAACCATCAAGAACACGATGAGAATTCCTAAGTTAGGCATGTCTTCAAGGAGAATCCCTATCGATCCCCCACTTCGTCCAATGGCAGGAACATAAAGAGCGATAAACCCACTTATAGTGAATATCGCCAGCAGCACAATCAAGCGACTCCGTTGACTCCAATGGGTCGCTTGCCAATCACGCACATGAAGTAGCACCCAGACAAACAAACGTCCCAAAAGAATTGATCCTATTATGATGGCAATCAGCAAAGGTATTTCATGATACCCAAAAGGGGTTACCATTGAAAAAGAAAAATGCAAAGGAGGGGCAACAAGCAAAGCCATGCCCCAAGAAACAAGGGCCACATAAGCCATTTGCATGGCGACCCGCCAACGAAAGCTTTCAAGTGTTTCTTCGATGCAATACACCCATCCTGCTAGTGGACTTAGAAATGCACTTCCAAATCCCGCCGCTGCTCCCATAGCAACCCAGTCTGAATGGGCTTCGTGGCGCCAATTTGTGAGGGCCATTCCAATAATTCCCCCTGTTAATACACTTGGTCCTTCACTTCCAAGCGGTAAGGCACCAAAGAAACTTAAAAAACAGTTAATAAGCATCATCGGTAAGGTGCGCCAGTACCGAAAAGGAAGATGCTCCTCCAAGGAGTGTTCAAGAAAAGGAACGCCACTCCCTTTTGCGCTTGGTTCTTTTTGTCCAATCCAATAAGCCCCTAGCCCAAGAAGACTAGCGAGCACCAAAACCAGCCAAGGTGCTTGTGATGAAAAAGTCAAAAATGCTTGACTCCATCCAATCACCCAACTCACCATACGTTGGAACAAGCCAACGCCTAAACCTACTAGTACTCCAAGCCACGTAAGCGAAAAAAAGTACCCCCAAATTTTCCGCATAGTCCAAACCCTTTCTAGTTTTGATATATTATAGCACTCCTTGCATATAAAATCAAAAAAAGACTGTTGTTTGAACAGCCTTTTCCTCGATTATTGAATGAGTTTTTTAGCCCATTCTTTGGCGCGATCAATTTCTCCTTCATGCAAAGGACCTTCCATACCATCGACGAGAAACCAGGCGGGCTCGCCAAGTTCTTCGCCCCCCTTGGCAATGAGTTGCTTCTGAATTTTGTTTGCTGCATATCCAAATCGATGCGCCATGAAACGCAGCATCTTGGAAGGATGTTGTTCGACATCCATTCGGGTGTCGAAAGCACTTACTTGCTTGCCTTCTAATGCTGCCTTATCAAGCCCTTTTAATAGCTTCCCCATGCCTTCACTTGCATGAAACGCCCGCGTTGGGCAACCGAATATCACAATATTTGCGGCTTGGAGTCGATCCCAATCCACCGCATCCACTCGGCAAAGTTCGGCGCCAACAGTTTGAGCAACTGCTTGCGCAATTTGCTCCGTATTCCCATAAAAAGATTCGTATATCACCATGATGCTCATTGAAAATCCTCCTTACGATGACGCTCGTGCGCCTTCCAGCGCTTGTTCAATGGCGAGTAAAATGGCATAACTACTATAGGTGGCTCCTGCAACCACTGCAACATTCAAGGATTGAGCTTCAATCACAGGCACAACAATGCCCTCGGCAGGTTCGCCTTGTCCACTCTGATGGCGGACAATGAAGATGCTAGTGACCGTTTCGTCCTCAACGACAACATCTACTTCTACGGCAATCGGAAAACGTTCAAAGGTTCCGCGATAGGTTCCATCGGCAATGCCTTCGAGATTCAAATCACCATAGGTGTAGTATTGTAAATCATCAAGATTGCGATTGATTCCTTGAAATAGAATTGAAAAGGCAACGATAAAGACCGCAACCACAACCGCAAGAATCAAGAAAGCTTTGAGGGAACGTTTCATCCTTGATCACCCTCTTTCGTATAGACTTTGACACAGGTTTCTCTTCTTGTCAATGGCGAAGTGGTGGACATAGGTTTTACCGTCCATCAATGGTATAATAAGAGCAAAGGAGGGATAATATGCGCTGTGATTTATGTGGGGCAAAATTTCCCCCAACCATGCGTGCGTGTCCGAGTTGTGGCAATCCTTTACCACGTCACGCCCAAACACAACGGCCCTTGTCGCCTTCTTCTCTCCCAAAGACAATCACTCCTCCCAATCAAAACCTTGTTGTATTAACCATCTTGCTTCTCATTTTCTTCTATCCATTTGGTATTCCATTTATGTGGGGAATGGGGGTCTTTCGGCGCTCCACACGCATTTGGATTACCCTTGCCTTCTTCGTAGCCATTCTTCTAGGACTCACAATGATTCTCTTATGGACAGCAGGACCAGGTTCTTACCCTGGAGGTTATGCCTAACATCAAACCGACTAACACGCAATTCATTTGCGTGTTTTTAATCGTAATTACTCCGATTAATAATACTAATTATATATTTTTTACTAGAAATGATTGACAGTAAAAAAATGCCAGGCGAATGATATTTTTAAGAGATAAGTTGCGTAAGTTATTAACGCCTTGGTGTTAGACCATATTCGAGGCCATCATGGTTGATACGATTTCTCGCTTTTCATAATCAAGCGATTCTTTTGGTGGGCAAAAAGTGGATCCATCTTCCTCTTCTTGGCAAGAGAATCGAGAATGGAGGACGACAAGATGAAGCGAAAGTTATCTACTTGGTTGCTAACTTCTTTTTTGTTACTCAGTAGTTTGGTACTTATCCAGCCAACTTTAGCTGCGCCAGTGATGGCTGATGATACCATTCTATCGAGCCAAGGCGACCATCTTCAAAGTTTTGCTGCCCGTGAATATATCCTTTATCTGGTCACCGAAGAAGGAAATCTACTAGCAACGGGCAATCAATCCTATAATGCCCTCTTAGAAAATAATGCCAATTATTCGGGGGCCAATACCGTATCTCCCTTTGA
>JBAYCP010000153.1:0-2977 GCA_041668665.1 Bacilli bacterium
AAGGAGAAGCAGGGCAAGGGACATAAAGTGCATGCAGGAGGAGCCCATCGTGGGCGGGAATTGTTAAGGATGTTGATGGTTTGGTTTGCAGCCAACGTTCGCCTTGTTCCATCGTCTGTTGGATGCGTGGATCACGGCTTCGTAACGGTTCCAAAAAGGCACGATGGATGCTTCGTCGTGCAAGATTTCGTATCTGAATGCCATACCATCCCAATCCTACTAGGAAAAGACCACCAAGAATGTATCCTATCATGCGAAGAAATTATGCGGTTGGCAAATGATGCGTCAACCAATGAATGCAATCGGAATAGACGTCATTACGATTGATTTCGTTTAGCATTTCATGACGTCCTTCGGCATACAGTCGTAGTTCGACATCAGAGATTCCGGCTTCACGATAGAGTTCGGCCATACGCTTCACCCCTTTGCCTTGTCCACCAACAGGATCTAGACTTCCCGCAAACAAGTAGAGGGGGAGGTCTTTACGAATCGCTGCAAGTTCGGAAGGGGTACTAAGCTTCGATAAGCCCTTTAAGAACGATTGAAAGAAACCAGTGGTACAAACATATCCACACCAAGGGTCGGAGACATAAGCATCGACCCTTTTTTCGTCGCGACTCAACCAATCAAATTCCGTACGATTGGGAGCAAAAGGCTTATTAAAACTACCAAAGGAAAGATTATTTAAAAAGCCATTAGGTTTGGTGCGGTCTGCAGCAAAAAACAAGACATTGGCTAAGATGCTTCCCATTTTTGCCATGGCATTAGGAGCATTCGTTCCTGATAAAATGCATCCAGCAATTGATTCACTGTAGCGAGAGACATAGGCTTGAGCAAAGAAGGAGCCCATCGAGTGTCCAAGCAAAAAGACGGGAACCTTGTAGGTGGTATGGAGGGCTTGAATCCAGGTATGCATGTTGGTGACGCATTGATCAAAACCGTCATGTGGCCAATGGCCTTTCTGATTTTGTTTAATTTGAGCACCATGGCCCAAATGATCAATGGCTTGTACGAGAAAGCCTGCACGATTCAGTGCTCGAGCGAATTCATCATAACGAGCAGCATGTTCGGCCATGCCATGGGCGATTGCCACAATCGCTTTTGGCTTGTCGATGGCCCA
Organism: Bacilli bacterium; assembly: GCA_041668665.1. GTDB lineage: Bacteria > Bacillota_I > Bacilli_A > RFN20 > UBA1709 > JBAYCP01. The sequence continues at coordinate 1,121 of JBAYCP010000153.1, forward strand.
GGAAAGCCCTGTAAGGGTCGGGCTCAATTGAAATGTGTCCATATGGGGATCACCTCTTGGTTTTATTGTAGCACATTTCTCCTTGTTTGGACCCCTTCTCTTTACGAGCAAGGGAGACTATGATACGATACGCCTGAGGTGGGATTATGCGTTTGGATAAGTATTTAAAAGTTGCTCGTATTTTAAAACGGCGTACGGTATCAAAAGAGTTTGCTTTAGCAGGTCGTGCCCTTCTTAATGGCAAACCTGCCAAACCTTCAAGTGAGGTCAAAGTCGATGATTGCTTGACAATGGAACTAGGTGACCGGCAAATGATCATCAAGATCCTTGCCATCCCTGATCAAATTGGCAAGAAAGAAGCCGCTTCCTTGTATGAAGTGATTCGAGAAGAAATACATGTGTCACCGATGGAGTAAATAACACTTTTAAGTTTTCATAAACAAGACGAACAATGTATAATATAGACTATAATTCTTAGTTTTTCAATACATCTGTTTCTTTCATAATTTACGATATTGTTAACTAATCTATCAAATATTTTTCTAGATATTTTTTTGAAATATCGTTTACTGGTATCTTAAGAGGAATCTTATATCCACTATTATAAGCGTACCCATGCTTTTTTGCTTTATTTTTATAATCATTAATAATATAACACTCGATGCTAAAATCCCTCAGATAGTTTAATTTGGCAATCTTAATTGATTTTATTTCCTCCGTTTTGCATTTTCGAATTGGGATAAAAATATTCCTCACAATAATTTCATGTTCGTTAATTTCCCACCATTCTAAATTCCATAATGGAAGTAATGTTGCAATTGTTATCCATATGGATAATACTAGTAAAAAATCTGCATCTTTGTTTCTTATAATAAAAAGGATAAATGTAACTATATAAAGAAGTGAGGATACTATTATAAAAAGTTTCAATTGAAAAATCGGACCCTTCAAAGGTTTTATAATCTCATATTTTTTCATAAAATCCCCCCCAATTATTTATCAAGAATCATATTGTCACTACTAGGAGCACGATTGTAATAATAAGAACTAATTGCACTATATCCAATCCCCAATAATGAAGCAGATCCACCTAACATCACCTGTGCAGTAATATAACTCACTCTTGACAATCCCGCAGTTAATCCATTAATTTGAACCCCTGTTCCAGCAAGTAATGCATTAATTCCTCCGGAAATTAATGCTCTTCCCAAATTTACTTCCTTTCTTCCTTCAATCCACAACTGAGTAGTAACATCACTAACAACACCAATCCCAAATCCAAGTGCGGAAGTAATTGCATAGCTTGCTCCAAAGGTGTCAACGGCAAGACCAGTACTTAAACCCGTTAATGCCCCGATTACTACATATTTCCACAAGTCATCACTACCACAAGCCAATCCAGTTACAACTCCACTTAAAGCCCCAATAATGGTCCCTATTATCGTTCCAATTCCAAAAAAATTACCATTCGGATCCACATTCATCACAGGATTATTACTACAATAGGCATAGAGATTATAGGACAAGATATCTTCATTTGCCCCGAGATATTCTATCCCATCCGCATGGATGAATCGTCCAATCTCGGGATTGTAGTATCGACTATTAAGGTAATAGTATCCGATCTCACTATCATAACGATACTAAACAACGATATTAACAGTATTCTTGACAATCGTGTGTTTAGAAGAGAAACAACCCCAATAGAGGCTTAAGGTACTTATTCTTACTTGTTTGAATAGGAACTCCTTCATGCATAAGCGTTGTTTTGAGTTCCTCATAAACCTGTTTCTTCATTGAAAATTGTTGAAAGAAAAGGCTTCTTCTCCACCCTTTGCGTATGACAATTAGTGATTC
>JBAYCP010000154.1:0-2927 GCA_041668665.1 Bacilli bacterium
GAAGGGTTAAACTTCGTTCGCCTCTACTTGTAAAGGTATACATTTCTTTGTTGACGATGTCACTGGATTCACCAACGGAACGTAAAAATACTTCCGTATGTTCAAAGATAGGGGTACGAATTTCTGCATATCCGTACGATTCTGCAAGATCTCGTAATACGGACTCGATGTATTCAAGTCTAAGAGTACGTTCGAATAAAAAGTCTTGAGTGCCTCGTGGCAAGTGATAAATGGCCATAAAGATGCCTCCTTTTGAAAAAATAAAACAATACGTCCTAAGGACGTATTGCACGTGGTACCACCTTAGTTCACGGGAGTTCCCGTGCACTCATGCGTTAACGCCGCCAGCGGCAATTGCTTTGACAATTGCTCCTCCAAAATGTCAAGAATCATGGTCCCTGTAGGTGCTCACACCTTATCACCTTCGCTTGCCAAGTAGCATAATTCCCTTTTCTTCACCGGATTTCAAGTATATTATAGAGAAAAATAGGACAAAATACAATCACTTCTTCAATTTCTAGAGAATCGAGTTACTGCTTGAATGCCATTTACATTCGTATGAATGGCAGTACACACTTCATTGAGATGGCTTAAATCATACACTTGGATGCAAAGTTGGACAATGGCAGTAAAAGTAGTGTCATGCTTAAAGGAGTTGACAGAATTGACGCTGACTTTGAGCTGACTCATTAAGTTTAAAATTTCTACCAACAACCCATTCCGCTCTCTTGCGCGAATTTGGATGTCAGCATAGTGCAATGTAGAATGTTCTGCGACATAGTCATAGTCCCACTCGACGGGAAGAAGCCGCTTTTCTTCGGCTTTGATGTTGGGACAATCCGCACGGTGAATTTTCATCCCTTGCCCTTTGGAGATGTATCCAACAATTTTATCACCAGGAATAGGGGAACAACATTGAGAGAAACTAATTGCTACGGAATCAATACCTGGAACAAGGACACCCATTTTATTTGCGTTTCGCTCACGTGTTTTTTCCTTGGCAAATGGGGTTACAACTTTTTCTTTCTTCAAATCCTCATCATTTAAGGCTCGGTCAACAATATTACCAATGTTGGTAGATTTATTCGCCACGGCAACAAAAAGGGTATCAATGTCTTCAAAATTGACGCTTTGCAAGAATTTCTTGTCATCCAGACGTTTTAAAACTTGTCGAATGAGTGCTTTGTCGTTATTCAAATGTTCTTCAAGAATATTCCTGCCCATTGCAATAATTTCTTCGCGCCGTTGTTGATTGTTATAGCGCATCAATGCTTTTTTGATATGATTACGGGCATAGTTTGTTTTAACAATTTTGAGCCAATCTTCATTAGGAATCGCTGTAGTTTTACTTGTACGTATATCAACCACATCACCGGTTTTTAAAACGGTAGAAAGTGGAACTAGAACGCCATTTACAACTGCACCGATGGTACGATGCCCGATTTCCGTATGGATTTTATAGGCAAAGTCCAAAGGGGTTGCACCATTTGGTAAATCAATAACCCGTCCTTTGGGTGTGAGAATATAAACATTGGCTTCAAAAATATCTTTTCGCAAAGACTCCATGTACTCTTTTGCGGTGGAAGATTGCTCCTCTTCGTTACTAATGGAGACTAGTTCTCGGAACCAATGCAAACGTTCCTCAATTTGCTTTTGCTCTGCGGCAGGATCATAACTGACATTTTCTTTGTAACGCCAGTGGGCAGCAACACCAGCTTCGGCAACATCATCCATGAGTTTGGTGCGAATCTGAATTTCAAAAATATTACCATCATCGCCAACAAGGGTCGTGTGCAAGGATTGGTATAAGTTGGGTTTTGGCATGGCAATGTAATCTTTAAAACGGCCGGGAATCGGGCGATAGGCCGCGTGGATATGACCGAGAATTTCATAGCAATGAGTATCGGTATCGGTAATAATTCGTAGAGCTTGCAAATCATAGATTTCTTCAAAACGGCGTTCTTTTAAATACATTTTCTTATAAATGCTGTAGATGCTTTTCACTCTACCTGATAGCTTGAAGGGGATGTTTTGTTCCTTAAGCAAGGTTTCGATACGAGTAGACATCACTTCAATCGTGCGAAAGCGTTCATTTTCTTTTTGAGATAACAATGAAGCGATATAATAATATTTATCGGCTTCGAGATACTTTAATGATAAATCTTCAAGTTCACTTTTTATGGTATTAATCCCAAGTCGATGAGCAATAGGGGCATAGACCTCTAAGGTTTCTTTTGCGATTTTCTTTTGTTTTTCTAAAGGTTGTGCATAGAGGGTACGCATATTATGCAGACGATCCGCAAGTTTAATAATAATAACTCGAATATCTTTAGCCATTGCAATGAAGATTTTACGATGGTTTTCGGCCTGAAATTCTTCTTCGGTTTTATATGATAGTTGACTAACCTTTGAAACAGCTTCAACTAGAGTTGCTACATCTTCATTAAAAGCAGCAGCTAATTCGGTTTTTTTGACGCCGCAATCCTCGATGGTATCATGCAAAAAACCAGCCGCAATCGTTGATGGGCCGACCTGTAATTCTGCAAGATAGTAGGCAACATTGATTAAATGAATAATATAAGGCTCGCCAGTTTTTCGAAATTGGCCTTCGTGTTTTTCTCGAGCGAATTCATAAGCACGCGTGATAAAAGAGATGCTTTCCTCTTTACTTAAGTAGGATTTGCAAAGAGCGAGCACTTCGTCAAAGGTTTCGATGTTTTTGGTTCGTGAACTCACCGTTTGCCCCTCCCTTCACGCAAGAAGCAAAATTAATATTGAATCAAGGTCAATGTTTTATAATCTTGAATGCGTTCGCGTCCGTGTAAATCAACGAGTTCGATTAAAAAAGCGCAGCCTACAACAACACCACCGAGTTGTTCAACCAATTTAATTGTTGCTTCAACCGTTCCGCCAGTAGCTAATAAATC
>JBAYCP010000155.1:0-2919 GCA_041668665.1 Bacilli bacterium
TCAATAAATGCCTTGATTTTTCGGCATGAATGCTCTTTACTCATGGGTGTGCGAAGTCTATAATAAAAGTAGTAGACAAACACTTGAGATGCGTGTGGTTAAGAACATGACGCGCTGAGGACGATAAGCAATCATACAATATTCGACAAGCAGAGATAAACATGCGCAAAGCGATTTTTTCACTTGGTGCAAACAATTCATTTTTATGTGAAAAGGAGGGAAATGAATGAAAGCATTCTATCAGAAAAAAGCATTCCTTATCTTAGGAATCATTCTATCGCTAATGACAGTTTCTTGTGCTCCTATAGCCTCGTCGTCATCGTCTTCTTCTAGTACTTCTTCTTCGTCCTCTAGTAGCTCATCATCGTCGTCGAGCAGTACTGTGACTCCGGTAGCGTTAGCTACTCCTAGTGGTCTAGGAATTAGTTCAGGCGTTCTTACTTGGACCGCCGTTGCAAATGCAAGTTCTTATACGGTTAAAGTGAACACCACCGAACATGCCGCTTCATCCACTAGTATGAATTTAGCAAGTCTAAGTCTAGCTGCAGGGACATACTCAGTGAGTGTTCGTGCCAATGGGCAGGGGAATTATACGAACTCTGCCTACTCAAGCACGATCAGTTACACGGTTGAACCTACAGTTACTCCTCTCAGCGCTCCTCAAAATATTGATGAAGAAGATATGGTATTAAGTTGGGCAACAGTGGAGAATGCTACTTCTTATGTCGTCAAAGTTGGATCCACTGAAATCCCTGCAACAACGAATTCACTAGATTTGTCTACTGCATCCTTACCTTATGGCAAGCACCAAGTAAGTGTTCAAGCAAAGGGTCAAGGACAACATGGAGATTCTGTGTTCTCATCTGCCATTGAAGTTACCGTTGACATGACTTCAGAGGCCGCAAAACTCATGATGATTTCAGCACGCGATCCATCCTACAATTCTCTTACAAAAGTGTTAGCCGATTTCAATGAAGAATGGCAATACGATGAATATGTAGATGCCATTACAGGCGCTGAAGAAGCATTAACAACCGGCGGCGAATTTAATTTTTATCGTTATGAAGTCGCGCATGTCTTCAAAATGATGGAAACATTCCAAGCTGGTCCCGTCTCCTTTATGGGAGAATTGAAAAACGTCTTAGCATTGAAAATGGATTATTCTCGGTTTGGGCCTCTTGCTTATACAATGATTACCACTGAAATGGAACAAGAGCTTGACCTTTATGAAGATGAAATTGCCCAAGCATTGACGACTCTTGCCAATGAAGGGATTACCGATTTTAATGAAGAAAACGGTCGTGCATATTTAGAATCATGGTACACCAATTGGGGTTTACACGAGTCTAAGATTTATGCTGGAGAATACTTAATGGATCACTTGTGGAAGCGTCAAGCAGAAGTGACGCAACAGCATGCTTTTATGGTTGCTCACGAACAAGGATTCTATGATTCCATCACCGAAGTGCTTACTTATCTTTCTGCAATTTATGGAATCGATGGTCATATGCTTGAAGATCTTGCAGCATTTATCGATACGCCGTTGGTAACCGCAGATTTTGTGACTCTAAAAAATGAGTTATTGACGGTTTTAATTAATGAAATGCCAGATCCTACGAAGTTCCAAGATGCTTTTGGTTTGTTTGCAGATTTTGCTAAAATGTATCTTCCTCCAGAAGAAACGGTTGGTGTAGATTTTGATAATATAGCTAGCACAATAGCTGCGACAATTCCAGAATTTGTTTCTCTTCAACTTGAGTTCCTTCTAGGACTTGATTTAGAAGATTTACAAGCCATTGACCTTGCCATGCAGGCTGACCGCCCAGATATAAAAGCTTATGGCACCTATGTGTTAATGGTACAAAATTATTATGCTTATATGAATTTGCCAGCTACTCAAACAAGAATCGATGCCCTCGAATTAGCATTACAACTTCCAGAAGGCACGATTAATGAAGAACTTCTTATGGACTTCATTCTTGCACAAATTCCAGAAGAAGAACGTCCAATGATTGAGTCGATAATCGCAGGCATTCTCGATTTTGCCGAATTAGAAGGCGAAGCGATTGCAGACGCAGCCATTGTCTTTGTGAACTTAGCTCGTATCGCATTTGAACATTGGCTCGATACGGATGGTTCGATTGGATTCTTAATTCTTGATTTAATCTTTAGTATGCAACCTGAAAAAGACCCAGAAAATGTCATGGCTCCGCTCTATATTGAAGAAGAGCCTACAGAACCTTCTGGTCCTACTCCAGAACAGATTGCATTAATTGAAGCAATCATTGATGAATTATCCGCTTATGATCAGTTGACATTTGCGGCATTGACAGAAAGTGATATTGCAGACGTTTTGGCACTACTCAATGTAATCGCAAAAGGATTCTTATATGATGTCTATGTGCAACAATACGGTGAAACGCTACTTGTTGATTATGAAGCGATGATTGATGGCCTTACGGCTCAATTACAGGTTATTCTTGTAAATTTAAACCTCTTGCAAGCCAACCTCTTTGAATTTGTTTCGACCAGCGACCTATTAAGTGATGTAATAGGTTTGGATTTCGAAAATCACAATTTAGCCATCTCAGTCATCTCGAATATAGTTCATCAATTCTTTGGTGGAGAAGCGAATGAAAACTTTGCTGCATTCCTCGCAATCATTGATGAGATCTATGATGACGAGGGCGAAATCTATAACTTCATTGCCGAGTTCCCACTTCCTGACTATGAAGCATTGGTCACTGCTTTGGAAGAGATTGTATTATATGCTGGCCCCGCCTCTCTCATCGATATAACAAAAGAAACATTTACCGATGAAGAGCAAGCCCATCTCTATAATTTCTTTATGGCAGGCGATCGCTTCACTATGATAATGAATGGGGAAAGCCTCCCTGCTGCATCCGATCTATTCTTCAA
>JBAYCP010000156.1:0-2882 GCA_041668665.1 Bacilli bacterium
TAGCGACCTAACAGAGAATGAAGTGAAACGCTTCAGCTGTCCCAGCAACCGTAATATGGACGAACGTACACATACCACTGTGATTTCACGGGAAGGGTACGGGAGGATGAAGTAGAGCCGGTAGAACTGCCTATTCTGGTTAAGTTGGATACTCCTGGGTGTGAGTAGAAAACGAAACCATTTTGGTCGTTTTTATATCTTGCATCATCCTAGGAGGATGGTTTTTTCTTGTTAGGAGGAATGATTCATGAAAAAACGATTCTCGATGCGAGCCCTTATCCTTCTCTTCTTGCCATTGGTGGTAAGCTGTGCCCCCGTGACAAGCTCTCAATCCTCTTCTTCTTCCGCTTCGATGTCTTCTTCCAGTGTGGAACCCACACTTCTCGACCGTGTGGATGCCACCATTGACGCCTTTGTGGAACATTATGGTACTTATTATTTACAGCCTGGAACCTACGATTATCAAGTAGTTGCAGCGATGAAAGATCTTGATGTCTTATCCGAGTACTCAGCAGACACCGCTGCCTTATCCACGCATATCCTCGCAAGCGATACTTCATCCTTAACTCTTGGCCAATGGTATAAATCCATTGTGACCTTACAATCCCTAGATGTCGACGTTTCGACCTTTGTCGATGCTCATTTGGATACGCTTCTAGCTGGTTCAACCTCCATCGGACAGTACAGCAGCCCCACCACTTTGTGGATTACAACATTATTAAATAATGAAACCTATGCCTCCTATCAACAAGCCGCTTTGAATGATCTCACCCAAACCAATACTCCTCGTCTCAATGATATTGACTGGGGCGCTTCCATTGCTTTATCCTTATTCCCCCATCGTGAAGAACCTGCAGTCTCTACCGTATTAGAGGAGTACTTCACTTGGCTCCCTACCGTCCAAGAAGAAGATGGTGCATTTATTGAATCCTATGCTTGGTCGGTGGCGAACGCGGCGATCATCGCGAATGTGCTGTTAACCTTGGTTGCTTATGACATGGATCCGTGTGCGGCTCCCTTCACCACCGGGAATCAATCCATGGTAGAAAAGCTGCTTAGCTACAGCAATTCGGACGGAAGTTTTCAATATGCGTTCGGCGATGAAGATCCCGATCTTGCCTTTACCACCCCACTCGCTTTTACCGCACTCGTTGCCTATCAACAATTTGCCCTACATGGAACGGATCAGTAACAATAAATAGGAGGACTTCATGACATTCAAACAAAAGAGTATTTGGTCAATGGTGCTCATCCTCGTAGCCTTAGGGCTATATTGGGGCATCCAATCATGGACAGTTCCTGCCAATGAATCAGGCTCTTTTACCATGGAGATTGTTGATGAAAATGCCCAAACTATTGCACAAGAAACACTCTCTTTTGTCGAAGGCGAGGTTCTCTATGATGTCCTCATGGAACATTTTGAGCTAGGCTGTGCCAGTCCAACCTATTCCATCGATTCTACCTGCTCATTTGATCATCCTGGCGGAAAAATCATTTTATCCATCGCGGGAATCACTACGGATTGGACAACCTCTTATTTTGCCATTTATCGCAATGATCTGTATGTCAGTCAAGGAGTGAGCCGATTGAAACCCCACGATGGCGATGTCATTCGGCTCGTTTTCACTCGACTATGAAACCGCGGGAAATGGCCTTGGTGGCCATGTGTGCTGTTCTAATCTTTGCCCAGGAACAAGCCCTTGTGTTTTTGCCAAATATCCAATTGACCACTCTTTTAATTCTGGTATTCTCTCGCTTCTTGAAACTGCGAAGCGCTTTAATAATGGTATGGATTTATGTATTTCTGGACCATCTGTTAATGGGAGGGTTTAGCGTTCTCTATACGCCAAGCGCCCTCCTTGCATGGTCCATTATTCCTCTTGCTTCCCATACTTTTCTTGCCACCTCAAGACCCCTTCCTTTGGCTTTAGCGGGTTTTATCTTTGGCTTTCTATATGGTTGGCTGTACTTGCCGGCCTGGATGATTCAATATGGGATGCGCGATGTCTGGCCCTACCTAGTCGCTGACTTTCCTTTTGAGGTTATCATGGCGATTGCCAACTTTTTGACCATCTTGTGGCTCTACGAGCCCCTCACGCAGCGTATCCAAATATTCATGGAACGCCGGAATGTTTCGTTTCGTTAAAAGGTCATAACATTGATGGCGATGCGATTGTAAGGAAGCCTCTTTTGCTTTCCTGTGAAGCAAGCGAAGCGTTTCACCAATCAACGGATTGGTGGTTTCGTTCTCCGGCCAAAACTGTCCCACGGTTAAGTCATCCATCACCATATGCGCTTGGGCATGAAATCGTCGCATATCCGAATACCCATATTCAGTATCCTCACGAAGTATTTGACGCGCATACTGAAGCATGACACGTAAGGTTTGTTGAATTCCAGGCTCTTCCAATTGGTCCCAATGACTTTGAATCCAAGGAAGCAAAGTGTCGTAATAATAATTGACCATTTGCAAGTCAATGCCTACGACATGCTGCACCAAGGTCTTCTGGAACTGGTCCACCGATATCGCTCCTTTTTCCAATTGGTCCAAGGGCTTTAAGAGTTGCCAAGGAATCGCAGTATAATACTGGGGAAGATGATTCACCCATTTTAACGATTCCGTGTCTCTCAAATTCGTGATAGCTGCGATGGGAAAACGTAAAATCCCGCTCGTATGCATGGTGCATAACCAATAGTTTTCGACTTTATCTTCCACCCCTTGGGGCAAATAAGGCTCCCATGATTCTGCTTCAATGGTAATCACCGAATCTTTCATCAAAGCTTCTCGCTTCTCTTCGGCTACAGGATTCAACGAAACTTTTCTCAACAGTTCTTCTTGTTGGGCGAGCATGTAATGCTCAACTTGTAAATGGGCTAGTTGA
>JBAYCP010000157.1:0-2880 GCA_041668665.1 Bacilli bacterium
CTTGGACAATGGCGGTGACAAAGGTCCAGCGAAAAGCAACTGCCAACAAAACAAAGACAGCGAGCATGACAATACCTTTGATTTTGCGTGGTTTCATGTCGCTCGACTCCCTTTCTTGTTCGGTTTCATTGTACTCGACTCGACGCGAATGAGCAACGCTTTTCCGGCATCGCTTCCCTCTCAGCACCGAAAAAAAGGAGTCCGAGGGACTCCTTTGTCACGACATGCAGCGCGACGCTATTCTTGAACGTCGGTGACGACTTCCACAGGTACAGCAGCAGTTTCGCTGACCGCTTTGTCGATTTTTTGGGCTTTGCGGCTTTCTTTAATACGGGCAGCTTTGCCAGTACGATCGCGCAAATAGTAGAGCTTGGAACGACGAACATCCCCGCGACGGACCACTTCGATTTTATCAACAATGGGCGAATGCAAAGGGAAGACGCGTTCGACTCCGACTTGGGAAGACATCTTACGGACGGTGACCGCCTTATGGATGCCACTACCACGAACGGCAATGACAACCCCTTGGAAAACTTGAATCCGTTTTTTGTCGCCTTCCACGATTTTAACGTGAACTTTCACGGTGTCTCCTGGACCGAAGTCTGGGAGATCTTTGCGCAACTGACGTTGCGTGATTTCATCAATCAATCTCATGTTCATGTTGGGACACACTCCTTTTATTCTTGCAAGGTTCATGGAACGTGACTTTCCAGCGGACCCTTGGGCAGCGTCGTGAAACGCTCATATATTTTAGCAAACCCCACGCCCATTGGCAAGGGATTTATTTGTCCTTTTCCACTTCTTCATCATCCACTCGTTGAAATTGGGGAGCATTTTCGATGGCACGCAGGAGCCAAGGAGGATTTTCGATGCCTTCATCCAACTCTATAACCAGTTTTTTCTCCAGTTTAGTCAAAGGATGAGTGGCATATAAATCGGGGCGCTTGGTGCGCGTAATCCGTAATTGCTCTTTCCGCCGCCACTTGGCAATAGCAGCATGATTCCCACTGAATAAGATGGGTGGAATTTCTTGTCCCTTGTACCGTCGAGGCAAGGTATATTGAGGATATTCCAATAAGTTTTCTTCAAAGGACTCTTCCAACGATGATTCGGCGCGAATCGCCCCTTCGAGCAAACGAATGACGGCATCGGAGACGACCATACTAGCCAGTTCGCCCCCGGTTAAAATATAATCCCCAATCGATAATTCTTCATCGACATAAGGAGTGACACGCTCATCAACGCCTTCGTAATGGCCACACACCAAAATAAGATGAGTTTCTTGCGCATAGGCTTTGGCGTGCGCTTGTACAAAGGTTTTGCCACGAGGAGACATCATCACCACATGGGAAGTGGCATTGCGAACATGGGCGAGAGCATCGAGCAAGGGTTGGCATTTCATCACCAATCCGGCTCCTCCCCCTACCGGATAATCATCCACCCGGTGATATTTGTCTTTGGTAAACGAACGAATATCCACGACTTCTACAGCAACCGCTTCTTTCGCAATGGCTCGTTTGATGATAGACGTCGACAAAAAACCTTCAAACATCTCAGGAAATAACGTCAAGATGGTAATCTTCATACAAACATTCCTTCAATTTCATGAATGATAATCTCTTTGGTCGCAACCGATACGGACACTAAAAAAGCGGATACAAAGGGAAACAAATAGGTGTGACCTTCTTGTTGAATGCGCAAGATAGGATGCGCCCCATGATCATCAATTTTTGTCACAATCCCACGCACAACTCCTTGTTCATTCCGTACTTCACATCCCAGTAAGTCATGATAGAAATAAGCGCCTTCAGGGAGGGCTCCCAGTTGATCCACTGGCAATTGAATTTGCCACCCGCGATACACTTCCGCCTCTTCCAAACGAACAAGGCCTTGGAATTGGACATAGTCGAATCCCTCTTTCCGTTCATGATGCGCCACTTTCATCGTTCGCCGTGTTTGTTCATCCGGAGAGACCACCCAAAGAGTCGCACCTTTCCGGTATCGTTCATCAGGAAAATCGGTCGAAGCTTTAATTTTCACTTCGCCTTTCAACCCACGCGTATTAATGATGGTTCCTAAGGTGACATAATCCATACAAGGGCCCTCGCTTTCATCCATTTCATTATAACAAAAAAACAAGGATAGTTGCCTATCCTCATTTAGTCATCGATTTCGGTTGCTGCAAACGACTCAAATTTGATGCGCACACGTTGATTGGTAAGTTTTCCGGCGACATTCACCACTTCGCGAATCGATTCTGCGGCTTGACCACCGCGACCAATTAAGCGAGCGATATCATTGGATTCCCCAATGACCAACAAAATGATTTCATTGTCATTCATGCCAGGCATCCGGCGAACCATTAAGGCTTCGCTGTTGGTGACATACGGCGCGATGATGTCACGGACGTATTGTTCCAAATCCATGTGCGACTACTTCTTTCCGTATTTTTCTTCGTGCAACGCAGTCATTACACCTGCATTGGACAAAATCGTGCGCACGGTATCCGAGGGTTGAGCGCCTTGTTTGAGCCACTTGAGTGCAGCTTCTTTGTTCAAGACAACTTCTCCTTCAGTGCGGGTCGGTTGGTAGTATCCGATTTCTTCGATGAAGCGCCCATCCCGTGGGGAACGAGCATCGGCAACGACGATCCGATAGGTCGCGAGTTTATGACGACCTGTACGTTTTAAACGAATTTTGACGGCCATAGTAAGAACCTCCTTTGAGTGAACAGTTAGAGTATAGCATGTCTTTCAAGCTTGTCAAGTATTTTTACTTAACACTATCGACGTTTCCCCATCATCGCACTCATTTGTTTCATCACTTGTTTGCTTTGCTCGTATTGACGTAAGACATTGTTCACATCGGTCGGGGTAAGCC
>JBAYCP010000158.1:0-2865 GCA_041668665.1 Bacilli bacterium
CGTCAATATCTAGCGAAACTTTCGGTTGTTTTTCAGGATTATCGGTTGTTCGAATATACCATTCAAGACAACATTGTCGGTAGTGAAACTTTTGAAGAACAACGCCTTCAAGAGACCACCCAGCAAGTTTCACTGTCCAAGACCCTTGCCGACCTTCCCTTAGGGTTACAAACCCCGATGGACAAGAACATCAATGAACAAGGGGTCGAGTTATCGGGCGGTCAACAACAAAAGGTCGCGATTGCTCGCGCCCTATATAAAGAATCTTCGTTGGTCATCTTGGATGAGCCGACCAGTGCCTTGGATCCCTTGGCTGAAGCCGAGATCTACGAGCATTTCAATCATCTCGTACACGAGCGCACGGCCATCTATATTTCGCATCGGATGTCTAGTTCGGTGTTCTGCGATCGAGTTTTGATTCTTGACGGTGGCACGGTGGCGGACTATGATACGCATTCGAATTTAATGAAGAAAAAGGGAAGTCTCTATTATCGCATGTTCCAATCTCAAGCTGATAATTATCGTTTATAAATGCTTGAGTAAGAAGCCGCCGATGATGGAGTTCAGTTCATCTGGCTTCTCAAAGATTGCCACATGACCACTCCCAGGAACGACGACAAATTCACTGCCCGCAATACGATCAGCAATAAGTTTGGAGAAGTGCACCGGTTTTAATGTATCTTCTTCGCCACAAATCACCAAGGCTGGGCATTGAATGTTTGACAAAGAATCGGTGAGATGCAAATCACGTAAGAAAGCCGCATACAATTGTTTCTGGCCTTCAAAATAGGAACGATCCATGCTTTGAAACAGGCGGGCCCGCTCAGCGAGACCCGCTTTTTGATCATGCAAATAGCGGTCTCCATAAATATCTTTCATCATTTCCGTAAAGAAATAGGAACCATCGGGGTGATCGGCTAATTCTGCCCAACGAGCAACTTTTTGTCTCAAATCGTCATCAAGTTCGGAAGCCGAGTCAATGATGGTAATGGATTGGACGCCTTCCTTGATGGTAGCGGCATATTGCATGGCGATTTCTCCCCCATACGATGTACCAACCAAATGGACTTGCTGGATATCAAGATGATGTAGGAGTTCCTTGAGGTGTTGACAATGCCGTTCAAAGGAAAGATTATTCGGTTTATCGCTCAATAGTTGGCCTGCAAAATCGTGCAGGAGAATGCGCACATTGAGGCGTTCCAGCATCGGAACCAAATACCCCCAGCTGGAAGTAGATGCCATGACCCCATTGAGCAAGGCCACCGTGACGGATGAGGATACGTTTCCTTTGAGTTCGTAAAAGAGACGCGTCTGGTCGGACGTTTCAAAAATCATATCATTTCCCCCTCTAATTGTTAGTCTTATTATAGGCTTCTCGTTGATTGTGGTCAAGCAAGGGAAAGTCCAAAAAAAGAATGCAAGGGAGGAGGATATCGAGTATAATAGATGCGTGTGATAGGAGGGGTCGAGAATGCCAGTACGAATTGTCGTAGGTGCGCAATATGGAGACGAAGGAAAAGGAAAGATGGTTGACTATCTTTCGCAACAAGCCGATCTTATTGTACGGTTTCAAGGGGGCGACAATGCCGGCCATACGGTCGTCAATGCCCAAGGAGCCTTTAAATTGCATTTAATACCTTGTGGGATTTTTGAACCACAATGCTCGGTGTTGATTGGTACTGGAACTGTGGTAAACCCCAATGAGTTACTGAAAGAGATGGGACAGTTAGCGGAAGCTGGCGTCGATCTCTCTCGTTTATATGTATCGGAAAAAGCGGTTATTTTAATGCCATATCATGTGGAGAAAGATCAACTAAGCGAAGCAGGAAAAAGCTCCATTGGAACGACCAAACGAGGCATTGGACCTGCCTATGCGGATAAAGCCTTACGCTTAGCGTTTCGTTTTGAAGACTTATTGGATGAAGGTTCTTGGGCCGAACGCATTGATCGTGTCCTTCCTTTGATTAATGCTCCTTTGGTAGCTATGGGGGGAACGCCCGTAGAGGCCAAGGAGATTATCGACTGGTTCCGCGAGTGGCAAAAGCATTTAGCACCACGGATTGTCCATCCGTTAGCCCTCGTCCATCGCGCTCTTGAAGAGAAGAAATCATTAGTCTTTGAAGGCCAACTTGGAGCGATGAAAGACTTGGACTGGGGCATTTATCCCTATGTCACCTCTTCCCATCCGGTTGCCGCCTATGCGTGTGTTTCTAGTGGGATTCCCATTCGGGCAGTGACGGATATTTTGGGAGTGGCCAAGGCCTTCTCGAGTGCGGTCGGTGCGGGACCATTCCCGACAGAAATGGATGAAGAATTTGCCGCTCAATTTCGAGGAACTGGACGCGAAGTGGATGATGAGTTTGGAGCACGCACGGGACGTGCAAGACGTTTGGGATGGTTGGATTTACCGGTCTTACGTCATGCAGCGTTGGTCAATGGGTTTACCGAACTCGCTGTGTTAAAAATGGATAAATTGGATGACTTTTATTGCATTCAAGTTTGTGAAGGATATGAGTTGGATGGAGTGCGTTTACAATGGCTTCCTAAAACCAGTGATTTATGGCGTGTCAAACCCATTTATCGTTCCATGCCTGGCTGGAAAACATCCACTCGAAATATTCGTAAGATTTCCGACCTTCCTGCGGAAGCTCGTGCGTATTTACGCGTGATTGAACAAGCGGTAGGCGTTCCGGTTCGCTATGTGGGAGTTGGTCCTGAACGGGAACAACTCGCAATATAAGGAGGAGTCTTGATGAGTGCTGAAACCCTTTATCAAAATCCTTTAGTCACCCGGTATGGGTCTCCGGCGATGGCGTCCCTTTTTAGTGAACACCATAAAGCCTTGTTGTGGCGAAAACTATGGAC
>JBAYCP010000159.1:0-2865 GCA_041668665.1 Bacilli bacterium
CGGTTACACCTTTAGCGGTTGGAGCAATGTGCCAAGCACCATGCCCGCTTCTAATACGATTGTCACGGGAACTTTCTTGATTAATTCGTACAGTTTAACCTACATGGTTGATGGTGTATCGTATCAAACCAGTAATGTGGAATATAATAGCCCACTGACTCCAATCGCAGCGCCTACAAAAGCAGGATACACCTTCTTGGGGTGGAGTATGCTTCCCGAAAATATGCCAGCAGAAGCCGTTACAATAACGGGTAGTTTTGATGCTATCGATTATACCATTACCTATCAACTCGATGGTGGTCAGTTCGATTCTGCTCAACCGGCAACGTATACCATTGAAACAACCTCATTTGTGATACTAAATCCAACAAAAACTGGCTATTTATTTACAGGTTGGACATTTGAAGGTCAAAGCGAACCCATTAAACCATTAACAATCTCAATCGGTTCCATTGGCAATCGCACTCTTATCGCTCACTGGACAACAGTGTTATATTCTGTTGCTTATTACGATGGCGCTGAAAGTTTATCATTATCGCCAGCAACATATACGATTGAAGGAGGTTTCGATCTTCCGAACGCTCCCGAAAAGACA
This sequence comes from Bacilli bacterium, assembly GCA_041668665.1. Classification (GTDB taxonomy): domain Bacteria; phylum Bacillota_I; class Bacilli_A; order RFN20; family UBA1709; genus JBAYCP01. The sequence continues at coordinate 596 of JBAYCP010000159.1, forward strand.
GGTTATACCTTTGATGGATGGTATATATCAAGTGATTACTCTGGGACAGCTATCACCTCCATTGAAACTGGAACAAATGGTGCTCTAACATTCTATGCAAAATATAATGTCAATCAATATTCCATTACCTATTATGATGGAGCAGTTATCCTTGATGATCCATCGCTCTATTATTTCTTGTTTGAATATGGAGATTCTTTTACACTGAATCCATATGCAAAAATTGGCTATACTTTTGATGGTTGGTATTCCAATCCTGAATTAACAGGCTCGGTGATAACAACCGTTGAATCCGGTGTAGTTAATGATCTCGCCCTTTATGCGAAATTTACGCTTAATTCTTATGATGTCGAATTCTATACAGAAAACGGCAATCTCATTGATGTATTATACGGAGTGAATTATGGAACCTTGATTTCATTAAATGATGCATTCGCTGGAGAACCTGATCAAGTCCAAGCTTTAATTGATTTAAATACCTATATTGTTTATCTCAATCAAGGTGCTATCGACTCTGGCACATTCTCCGCATACCTCCAAGCCAATGCGGCCAGTTTAATGATGATTTCGAACACTATGACGAATGCTGTAGGGGCAGTAGCTGCAAACCCTTCCCCTGAAACGATCGGCAGCCTATTTGTGGCTTCCTCAACGGAATTAGCTCGATTAGGAAAAGCTCTTGATGTAAAAATTTCGCTTTTACAAGACGCAAAAGATCTTATTGAAGCCGCTGTCGCCGATGAAGCAGGAACGACTGGCGCAGGAGTTAATCTAGTTATCTATTCCAATGCAGTTCAAGGTGCTTTTAGTGCCTATTCCGTCGAACTTGCGACCTCCTTACAAGCGTTTCTTGCGGAACCTACTAACTTTTTAAAACTTCAAGACTTCTTTAGTTTTGTTAACTATGAACTCTCTTCTGCCTCCTTCTTGCGTATCGCTTATCAGAACAATTATCCACCAAAAGAAGGTTATCATTTTGTTGGATGGGTATTAGGTTCTGAAACTATCTATCAAGGAGAATTTGTTTCTGGAGTTTCTGTCAACGTACCAGCAGCAACTTCTGGTCGTGCAAAACTGATTGCTTCTTACAATCAAATTAATAGTATTATGCCTTCCTTTACGCAAGGAAATAGTTTATTGCAATGGACTGCGTTGAGCAGTAGTATTACAGACTCTCTTTACAACTCTGCTACTGAAACCATTGAAGTTGAATATGAAATTTATATGAAGATGATGGTGGGAGAAGAAGAAAGTATCGTTCTTCTTTCTACAACCACTTCAACAAGTGCAATCCTTGTTTCTCCTGGCACTTATGAAGTGCTTGTTATTCCGGTTGTTAAAATCTATGAAGGTGGGCAAATTGCTCGTGCAATTACCGCTAATCTACAAAACTCATCGGGCTTAAGTGTTACGGTCAAAAAGGCCGAGACTACCGCTGTTATTGAACAATCGGGTCAATATTATCATCGTATTTTAGAGACAATTTCGGGATCGACGGAGTATGTTTATTACTTCTTTAGCAATACTGAGATTACCTTCACTGGAGCAGACTTCACAATTCTTAGTGGCAATGAATATGTCACTATTCAAAATGGTAATACATTGTTAATTGGAAGTGAATACAGTCTCGGTGAGAATGATGTACGGTTTACTTTCACCGCCACGGATGGTGGAACCGTTTATACGGGGCGTATCTTTGCTTATCTCTCGCAATTTGGTCTAGGCGAAAGTCTCGTGAATTATCAGACTACGACAGGTTCGATTGAAAGTTCTCTCTACTACGATAAAACAACGGAACCCTATTATATCGGAGTTGACTTCCTTTCGGGCAGTGGCTATGTTGATGTACTAGAGAACGGTAATGGCTTTTACTTCCCAATTATTGCTAAGACGATGGGGGGAAGAAGCATGCAGCTGGATGATAACATGATTCAATATAACTTCTATCGAATTGTGGAGGGTGTCGAGGATCCTAATCCGGTGACAATCAGCGAATCGACAGTCGGAGAATGGGAAATTTGGCGCAACGGGAGATATTTCTACTTCCATATCCCCGAGATGAATTATCGCGTTCAAATTCAAGTACACCCTGCTTACTATCCTGCCGCAATAAACTCTTACGTCACGTCGAAATCCTTCTACTTTACCACAAATGAAGGGATTAATGTTTATACGAATACCGAACTTCAAATGGCCTATGCTGATTTGGATTCACAAGTAATTAACTTACATTCGAATATAAAAGCGGAACTTCAAGCCGAACAAACATA
>JBAYCP010000160.1:0-2855 GCA_041668665.1 Bacilli bacterium
CAACCATGATTGAAAAAATCGCCGACCTTGTCAAAAACAAGGCTGTCGAAGGCATTACGGATTTACGTGACGAATCCAATCGTGAAGGGTTTCGGGTAGTCATTGAATTACGCAAAGATGTGATTCCTGAAGTCATTTTAAATCAACTGTTTAAATATTCACCCTTACAAGTGTCGTTTGGGATCAATTTGCTCGCACTAGTGAATGGGGAGCCCAAAGTATTAAGTGTCAAAGAGATTCTATTGCATTATCTCAATCATCAACTCGACATTACCCGTCGGAAAGTGCGTTATGAACTCGACAAAGCCGTTGAACGGGAACATTTGCTGCGCGGATTGAGTATTGCCATTTTCCACATTGATGAAGTCATTGACATCATCAAGACCAGTGCGAACGGCGAGGAAGCCGATCAACGCTTGCAAGCCTTGTTGCAACTTTCCGAACGGCAATCCAAAGCGGTTTTGGATATGAAGTTGCAACGACTTACTGGAATGGAACAAGAAAAGATTGAATTGGAGATTACCGAATTGCAAAAAAGCATCGAAGAGATGCGTACCACCTTGGAAGATCCTCAAAAATTATTGAGTGTCATCGAACGTGACTTGTTGGATGTTAAGAACCGTTTTGGAGATGCACGACGCACGGAATTTTCCAACGATTCCTCGATGATTGAAGATGAAGAATTAATTCCAGAAGAACAAGTCATCGTGACCTTAACCACGAATGGATACATCAAGCGCGTGAATTGTGACACGTATCGTGCCCAAAACCGAGGAGGCAAGGGCATCAAAGGAATTACAACCAACGACAACGATGCGGTGGAAAAGCTCTTGATTACCTCCACCCATACCGATCTCCTCTTCTTTACCAATTGGGGAAAAGTCTATCGTTTACGTGGCCACCAAGTTCCTGAATATTCTCGTCAAGGCAAAGGCTTACCGGTGGTGAACTTGTTATCCCTGGATGAAGGGGAAACCGTTCAAGCCATCATTTCTGTCGATGCCTATGATGAAGATCATCAACTCATGTTTGTGACCACCAGTGGCGTGGTCAAACGCGTGAGTATGTCACAATTTGAAAACATTCGTCAAAACGGAAAGATTGCTGTGACCTTACGAGAAGGGGATCGGCTATTGAATGTGAAGAAGACCACGGGCGAAGAAGAAATTCTTATCGCCTCGACCTATGGGAAAGTGGTACGCTTTGCTTCCACCGATGTCCGGGTCATGGGACGAACAGCAGCGGGAGTGACCGGCATTGATTTAGGAGATGCCACCGCAGTAGGAGTCAGCACTTCGGACGAAGGCGAGTATATTCTCGCCATCACGGCCAAGGGGTATGGCAAAATGTCTCCCCGGGAAGATTATCGTTTCACCAAACGGGGTGGCAAGGGTGTTATCACCGTCAATGCCACTGAAAAAACCGGACCTTTGGTTGCTATGCGAGCCGTCAATGGCGACGAGGATTTGTTGGTGACTACCACCAAAGGAACCCTCATTCGTATTTCCCTCAATCAAGTGAAGGTTGCGGGTCGAAATACGCAAGGCGTGCGTATCATTCGCATGGATGACGATCAAGAAGTTGCTTCGACAGCGGTCACCGAACCGGAACCCGAAGAACTCTTGGAGGAAACGAGCGAAACCGCTGTGGAATCCAACCACGAAACAACAAAGGAATAAGAGAGGGAAACCTCTCTTTTCTTTTTATTGTTCAGGATTGCATCCACGCAGAGAGTTTGTTATGATGAAAGCAAGCTAAAGGACAAAGTAGTATCAGCAACCAAAGGGACTAGCGAGCGGCGTATGGTGCAAGGCCGAACCAGCGAACTGAGAATCCATTGCCGCTGGCGGAATGATGAATCATTCCCGGACGCCCGTTATCGCACGGAGGAATATGTTTCACGTGAAACAATTCAAACAAGGGTGGCACCACGGTTCATACCGTCCCTTTCTCGGGGTGCTTTTTGTTTTTTAAGGAGGGTTATTCATGCTCGATATCAAAGAATTACGCGATCAAGTTGAAACGATTCTTGCGCGTCTCCAAACTCGTAAAGGAGATTATTCGTATCTTCGCGACGTGGTCAAGTGGGATGAAGAACGTCGTGCCATTTTGCAACGCGTGGAAGAACGCAAAAATTTTCGCAACGAACAATCGCGTTTGATTGGTCAATACAAACGCGAACAAAAAGATCCGACTCCCTTGCTCCAAGCGGTGGAAGGAATTGGCAACGAAATCGCCGAATTGGATCAACAAGTCCGTGAGCTGGAATCCAACATTCAAGCGGCATTACGGGCCACCCCCAATCTTCCCAATCCCCAGGTTCCTGTTGGACAAAGTGAGGAAGACAATCGTGAGGTGCTTCGGCATGGGACGCCGCGACACTTCTCGTTTCCCCCTTTACCTCATTGGGATTTAGGAACTCGCATGCATATTCTTGATTTTGAACGTGCTGCTAAAGTCTCGGGGGCTCGTTTTACCTTTTACAAAGGAATGGGCGCACGTTTGGAACGGGCACTCATCAATTTCATGATGGATACGCATGCCCAACATCATGGGTGCGTGGAAATCCTTCCCCCTTATCTTGTCAATGCGAATTCGATGATGGGAACAGGGCAACTTCCCAAATTTGCGGAAGATGCATTTTTGGTGGAGAAAGAAGGCTATTATTTGATCCCCACTGCCGAAGTTCCAGTCACCAATTATCATGCCAATGAAATATTAGATGTCAAAGACCTTCCCATTAAATATGTGGCCTACTCCGGCTGTTTTCGCTCAGAAGCTGGTTCCGCGGGTCGCGACACACGAGGCATCATTCGACAACACCAATTCAATAAAGTCGAACTTGTGCGTTTTGC
>JBAYCP010000161.1:0-2838 GCA_041668665.1 Bacilli bacterium
GATTATATGCTAACTCTTTATATTGTCCTTGGTTTAAACCTTGCAGGTTCTGCGGGGGATTATCTTCAAGTCTTCCTTGTATGTAAGACAAAACCCGAGGGATTGATTCAAGATGATGGGAGCATCACTCGTATCTACCAAGCCTCATAATTTCATTCCACCGACCAATATATTGTTTGATCGTCGGGTTTTAGATAAAAATCCTTATTTTTGAAGCATTATTTAGAACGACTGCATAAAACACCGACCAATAATTGCGTGATATTGCATGTTTTACGGAATTATGAGAATTCATCATCATGAAAAGCGTTCCCCACTCAAGCAGTGACGAACGCTTTTTACATGATTGTAGAAAAGGGAAGCGATGAACTAGGTTTGTTCTTCTTCAACAACTTCCAATAGAAAACTAACCGGTCGAAAGCCATCGTTACAAGCAATCATGGCAGACTTTTCGTTTTTCATCCAACCATCATAGAAGTTGCCACCACCTTCGGCTAAGACTTTGACAAAGGGATAGAGACTATCCCACGCACTCGGACAAAAACCCTCTGGCTTCTTTACTCCATCCGTAATCCATACTTGTCCGATTCGGATGTCACAGGCATGATCGATGGGGTTTTCGTAGCGGTCGATGAGGTCTTGATGGAGGACTTGTTTCATGGCGGTGATTTGAATGGATTTCATAAGGTCATCTCCTTATCCATCAATGGGATGGTTCTGTTTAAGGAATGTTGATCGTTCGATGATCAATGATTACGATGGAGTGATTGGTAATACAAAATGATTGTGACCTAAACATTTAGATAGAGAGTTCAATGAGCAGGAACATCAATCATCTTGGCGATAAGGGACTTGGCGAAACCTGGAGCGAAACGGATAAGGAAATCCATGGTTTTGGCATCGCTTCCGATCAGGACTTTTTGTTTGTCTTTTTCCATGGCTTCGATGATCTTTTTCGCAGCGAATTGTGGCGTAACCATTTGATAGGATTGGGCGGCTTTACTTTGCATCATCTTGGTCATATCGATACCAGCGGAAGCCATGATATTGGTGGAGACTCCTCCGGGCATCACTAAGGTGACATGAACAGGGGAGTCACGTAGTTCAGCCGTTAATCCTTCGGTCATGAGTTTGACCGCTGCCTTTGATGCCCCATAGATGGTTTGCAGCGGGACAGGTAAGAATCCCCCCATACTGGAGACATTCACGAGGTGTGCTTCTTCCCTCGTAAGCAGCAGAGGGAGGACGGCTTGAGTCAGCATGAGCATGCCAAAGAAATTGACTTCCATGATGGTGCGGCATTGGGTTAGAGTTAACTCTTGCACCGGAATAAACTTTTGGATAATACCGGCATTGTTAATCAGTCCATCGATTCGTCCATAGCGATGGACAACTTCTTGGACGCATGTCTCAATGGCAGCGGAGTCCGTAATATCGAGAACATAACTAGAGCATTGTTCGATTGGCGCATGAGCGAGAGTCATCGTTTCTTGAAGGGCATCAGAGTTGCGGTCGATTCCCACAACAATGGCCCCTTTGGCCACGAGTTGGAGCACCAACTCCCGTCCAATTCCGCCACCGGCACCGGTGACGAGGAGAACTTTATCCTTAACCTTCATGGTGACACCTCCTTGGGGTTTGAATGATTCATCATCCAAGAGGAAGGAAACAAGAGGAGGATCCATTCACTATTGTCGTCTTCGCCCTTATTATAACGCATCCACCTCTTCCTAAGGAGAGAATTCGATTTACATAATAGACACGTGTTGATTATGTTGGTATGAAAAAAGCACTCCATCGATATGGAATGCTTGGGGGAAAATTATTTTTTCTGAGTCATGACGCCATCGACGATGACATAAACTTTATCGCAGAAATCAATGAGGCGTTCATCGTGGGTGACCATGATGGTCGCCTTTTTTTGTTCCTTGGTTTGTTTGGCGAGGAGTTTCATGACTTCAAAGGCACGGGTGGTATCGAGAGAGGCGGTGGGTTCATCGGCAAGGATGACGACCGGATCATGATAGAGGGCTTTGGCAATCGCCACGCGTTGCCGTTCCCCTCCGGAAAGAGCACTAGGATATTTCTTTTGGAGTTTTTTGATATCCAGTTTGGTATAGAGTTCTTCCAACCGTTCTTGATTGGGTTTGGACCCTTGGATACGGTTGTATAACACCATTTGATCATTAATCGTGAGGAAGGGGATGAGGTTGGAGGCTTGGAGAATAAAGCCAATTTTCTCAAACCGAACTTTGGACCGTTCCTTTAACGAGAGCTTACTAAAGGGTTTCCCGTCGATGAGGACTTGACCGGTGGTGGGGGTTTGTAGACCCCCTAGGATGGTAAGAAAGGTTGACTTTCCAGAGCCGGAAGGTCCAATGATGGCGATGAGCTCGCCTTCCTTGGCACTGAAGTTGGTTTCTTTTAAGGCCCGAATGACTTCATCACCTTGGAGGAAATCTTTTGTAATGGACTTCATTTCAATTAAAGTACGCATGATTTCATACCTCCCTTTAACCAATGGCCTTCAAGGGGTCAATCTTTAAGACCGCTCGGACCGAGAATAAGCCACCAAGTATCGCGAATACGAAGAAGGCGAGGGTAATGACGGCATAGAACAAGGGGTTGATGGCGAAGGGCACAAATCCCCCTAAGAAGATACCAGAGATAATAGTAAGTACTAAGCCTACCGCAATGCCGAGTCCGGTGAGAATAATCGTTTGTTGGACTACGGAGTTGCCAATATAACGATTGGAGATGCCTTGTGCCTTCATGACCCCAAACATACTGGATTTTTGAATGGTTAAGACATAAATAAAGATGCCTAAGACAAAGGCC
>JBAYCP010000162.1:0-2812 GCA_041668665.1 Bacilli bacterium
ACAATAATCGACGCCGCGAACTCTCTCACGCCTATTTAAATACCTTATCCTCCTATCCTGTTCCTTCAGGAAATATCCAACAACCCGAACGCCCCGTTATCTTACGCCCCTTAACCTCAGGTATGGAATTTGATTTGGGCGGATTGCGGTTGCAAACTCATTATTTCCCCGGACATACCGATGGTGATTTGGCCTTGTATTGTCCAGAATACGAGTTGTTGTTGGCCGGAGATACCGTCGATAGTGTCATCTGGATGTATTTTGATCATAGTTTGACCCAATCTCAATATCTCCATTCCTTGCGTGAGATTCGAGCATTGTTCCCCAAATATATCTTTACTTCACACAGTAAAAATCCCAAAGATCTTGAGTTTCTTGATGCACTGATTGATGTACTCGCGACCATAGATTCAAGCAAGTCCATCATTGCGCCTCCCGCGACCTTACCGCGTGAATATCAAGATACGAAACCATGGCGCTATGAAACCAAACGTCTTGTTCATCAAAAGCCTTATTCGTTCGTGGTCGTCTATCGTGATGACAAACTTCAAACACCGGAGGTCCCCCAATGAAGAAAAAACTTTATCGGTCGGCGCGCGATCGCCGCACCAGCATCATCTATTTTGCCCTTATCTTACTCGGCCTTTTTCTTGGTAATTTTGCCATCTTCCAATTGGTAGGCGGTGTCAGCGAAGAAACGTTATGGTTTATGGTGGCCAATGTCGTGGTCGGTTATGTGGTGGCATTCTTGTTCATTATTACTTATCTTGTCACCTATTATGAATTCGACGATCGAAAAGACCATCTTTTCATCCGTGGTGGTCCGTTTGTGGATCGCATCCCTTACAAAGAAATCAAAGAGATTGAGTTTGTTCGCGGGTACATGTTGGCCATGGCTCTTTCCACCGATCGAATCAAATTGACGTATGGCACGCGGAAAGGAAAACCGATTATCTTACACCTCTCCCCCGAACGCAAAGAAGAGTTTCGTGATGCCTTGTTGCAACGTTGTCCACGCGCCAGCTGGATTGAAGGAAAACCTTCCTCCCAATCCTAATCCCAATTAAAAAGTCCGTTTCTTTTTCAAAAGACGGACTTTTTTGATTCAAGAGAAAGATCTTATGCGTTTTGGGCCGCTACCAACTGTTGATAAAGGGCTGCTGTGGTGGTCTCATCGGCATCATTGATCAAATAATGATTGTCGCCAATGACAAGCTCAATATGGGCGAGGGTTTGATCATTCAAAGCAAGATACCACGCGGACTCGCTTCCCTCCAAACGAAAGTACCCTTTGGCCAACGTCCCATCATTCTTGCCATAGATGAGTCCGGTAATGACAACCCCTTCTTCTTGGTAGGAGATCACCGCCTCCTCTAACGACAATGACGCCCCATAGAATCCATTTTGAACATGGACTTGTCCATTCTCGATGCGAAAAGAATTATGCAATCCATCGAGGATAAAAACAGTGATAACGGTACCGGCAATCACAAAGCCGGTGACCCAATAAAAAATACGCCAACGTCGCTTGGATTTCTCCATTTCATTCATGAGGATCTCGCTCCTTTTTCCATTGTATTTATTATACCATAGCCCCTTTTCGCTTGTCCCTATTCCATTCAAAGAAAACATGGTTGATGCCTATGATTTTTTCAATCAATCGAGTATAATAGAACACGTCGAAGGAAAGGAGACTCCCCATTATGATTTATCCTTCTGAAAAAGATTTTCGTGCAACCGTCTTCTATTGGACCAGCATCTTAATTGGTGCCTTCTTGGCCGCCTATTATCTTTATCTATTGTTCACAGGACTTGCCACTTGGTGGCCCGATATCATCAATGTCATCATCGGACTGGGTGCGGCAGGCCTCGTATTATCGTTCTATTTGAAAATTCAATATGAGTTCGATGACGAAGCGCGCGAACTCATTGTACGTACGGGGTTCTTTACCGAACGTATCAAATACAAAGAAATTATTGAAATCGAAGAAACCACAAAGTTATTAAGTTTTTCTTCCTTGTCCAGCAAAAAAATTCGCATCAAACATGGTCTGTACCGCAATACAGGGGATCATCAAAATGCATTCCTTTCTCCTACTCCTCGTGCTGAATTTATTGCACACCTCAAATCAGTGTGTCCCAAAGTAAAAGTTGTCGTCCCAGGAAGTAAGAAAAAGTAACTCCTTCATCATCGAAGTTCCAATCAATTCAAAAAGAAAGCCCACTTAGGCTTTCTTTTGTTAGGAAGAGTTAAAGATTCGTGGTTGGCATCACCGTATTAGAAGTCCTAAATTATTTAACGCTTTGATTTCCCTTGGCGATAAGGCCCTGAGATTCCGCCTTTCAACCAGGTACGCAATTGATCAATGGTTCCCGATTGAACGCCATCTTTTCGAACAATGTAGCAGCGCTGAACATCCACATACAAATAGAGATATTTGTTGGTTTCAACCACTTCTCCAAATTGCTTGTAGGCAACTTCAAGCCCCTCGTCCTCGCCTCGTCCTTTGGCCGTAATTTTGACCACCTCAGGATGAAAAACATATTCTGTTTGGAAAGTAAAGGTTTCTTGATTGCGTTCGTATTGTCGCTTGGTCATCATCCGAAAGAAGATGCCATAAAAGGCATAAACACCGACTAAAATAAGCAAGGGAATGTAATCCCAAGAGGTTAGAGATCAGCCACTGCTCCACGTAAGAACAAAGGAGGCCAGCATTAATAAAGTTGCTACAGCACTTAAGTTAAAGAATAAGCGTATCCGTTTAGTATTCGTAATTTGATTAAGAAAATAATCACTATAAGTAGGATAATC
>JBAYCP010000163.1:0-2808 GCA_041668665.1 Bacilli bacterium
AGTTCTCATTCGCTCGAAAGGGTATGATGAAGCAAAAAAGAATATAGACGATGCCTTAGAAAGTATAAAAACTACAATTAAGGGAAGACAAGATATTATTGATTTGCAGACACAAATTGGGCTTTTAATTGACACAATTAAGTTCACATCAAACAATAAAATCGCAAAACGAGGTGGTGCAAAAGGTGTTCTTGAGGGTAAAGGGGCTTATTTCAATCCACCAGAAGAATTAAGTGAGCTGAAACCGTTTTTCGAGGAAGATTCTGTTTCAAAATGGGCGGCATGGCGTTTGTCAGGTTATGAGCAATTCGGTGCGAAAGGGCGCTGTCCATATTGCTCAACTGGTGACACGAATAAGACTGAAACCATAAACAAAGTATTTGCTGAAAGCTTTGATAAAGCCAGTGTAGAGACTGCAGCAGCAATAATCAGGGCTATTGAAGGGCTGAAACAATACCTTAATGAGGGAAAAATCACAGAATTGATTTCACTCTTCGGGGTTAAAGAAGACCTGAAGGTGCTTGAAACTTTATTGACAAAGTTGCGTACTGAAGCAAATTATCTTCATGAGCGCTTAACAGCAATTGTTAGCTTTAATGGGTCTTCTGTCGATAGGGACAACATCGCCGATTTAGAATCTAGGCTAACCAACATGAAAGTCGATTTTAGAGCGATTGGTGAATATTTTGTCTCTGATTTGACTAAAGCCGCGATGGGAACGGTGAATACGGAAATTGATAGCCTATTGGGAAAAGTCAGTGTTCTAAAGGGTGAGATAGGTAAATATAACCAGTTTATACAAGATAAGATCAAGGATAGAAAACAGGATATAAATGACTTTTTAAAACTCGCCGGATTCAAGTACACATTCGATGTTAAAGTGAGTGGTGAGAACAGCGCAAAAGCTCTACTAAAATTTATATTACCTGATGGCGAGCCTGGTGATGTACAATCACCTGGTTCGCATTTGAGTTGGGGTGAGAAGCATTCGTTCGCGCTCATATTGTTTATGTTTGATGCCATCAGAAACGACGCAAAGCTTGTGATTCTCGATGATCCAATATCATCGTTTGACAGTAATAAGAAATATGCAATCATCAATCGTCTATTTAAAACCGGTGAGAAAGGAAACAGTCTTTATGAAAGAACGGTTCTAATGTTGACGCATGACTTCGAACCGGTTATCGATTATGTACAAACAAATTCTGGTCGTCAAAAACCGACATCGGTATGCGCTAATTATTTTGAGAATATTGACGGACAATTGCGATGTACTCCAATTCGCAAGGATGATGATCTAATGTCATCGGTTTTGTTGCTAAAAGAACTTGCGTCTGATACTGAGATTGATGTTGCGGCGAGAATCGGTTGTCTGAGAAAATTCATTGAACATCAGTATAAAGACCCCCAATCTGAATCAGAAGCGTACAATATATTGTCGAGCCTTATTCATGGCCGTGGTGAACCGACATTTGATAAGGAAGGCAGGGATCAACTCTCAGCAGAGCAAGTTGCAAAAGGAACGGAGTACATCAAAGAATTTGTAACTGACTATGACTATGATGAGATTTTAGCCAAGTGTACACCGCAATGTCTCTTGGCGAGGTATGAGACTGAGAGATCTACATATATAAAGATGCTCATACTTCGCGCCTATACAGAACTAGATAGAGAGGCTCGTGAGAGGCTACAAAAATACAATGATGTTTTAAGGAAATATATCGATGAGACCTACCACATTGAAAATGACTATTTATACTCTCTAGATGTTCGCTGCTTCAACATTGTACCAGATAATTATGTAGCAGAGGCAGGGAGGTATGTGGCAAGTGAAAAAGCGAGATTCGATTTCTCAACTGAATAACATTTCAGAAAGGAATTTACATGATTGATGTAAAATTAGGAATCTTAATAAATTTGAGAAGTAGTGTGTGACCTTGAAAGATGAGACTAAGAGAGAAGATACACGATTCCCGAATCTCAGGTCGGATTTGTTTTGAGTGCGTATGCAAGTAAGAAAGAATGCTTTTATTAGGGAATAAGTTTAGAGTATTCAACTGAGTGTACATCGGGTATGCTAAAAATATACAATGAGGATGAAACAATAGATGGCTAGAGGAAAGAACATAAACCTTTACATCAAGGACGGCATTTCAAAATGTACAATCAAGAATTGGATTGGTGTGGTCTATATTGTTCCTCGCACACTCGTTGAAGTCGGTAAGCAGATTGACAATTTGAACAGAAGTGGTGTTTATCTTCTTCTTGGAACTACTGAGAAAGATGAGGATGCCGTCTATATCGGTCAAGCTGATATCCGGAAAAACGAAAAGGGTGTTTTACATCGAATAATTGAACCACATAAAAGTATAGATTATTGGACTGAGAGTATCATTTTTACAACCGTTGATAATTCGCTTGGTGCCACAGAACTTAACTACTTGGAATACCGCCTCCATGAAATTGCACTGGATGCTGATCGTTGTAAGGTCACAAATGGTGGGGCCCCACATAAAGGAAGCCTTCCGGAAGAGAAGGAAGACGAGATGGAAGATTTCATCGATTTCATTCGAATGGTAGTGAGGGCTCTTGGACGTAAGGTTTTTGAGCCAATGGTGACTAGGGTGCCCGAGAATCCAATAGAAGATCAAATCTTTCGCTCTAAAGGGAAGAAGGCCTCAGCTTTGGCCAAAATCACGGATGATGGGATTGTCGTATTGAAAGGTAGTCAGTTAGCAGAAGGGGTAACCAGAAGTGCTCCTAAGCAGGTAATTAAATTACGCGAAAAATATAAAGAATTTATCGACA
>JBAYCP010000164.1:0-2791 GCA_041668665.1 Bacilli bacterium
CTCGTGCAGCTGCAATTTCATTCAAACTTGGCTCAACATGATCTTCAATGTTGGGCGATTGATTCAATTGGCCAAGAGGATCAAGGTGATTAAAATAAGGAGCCCAAAGATCGGTTAAAGAACCAATTCCAAGATGAAAATTTCCTTCCGTAAGTTTGGTATATTCAATGCCAAAGTCAAGCAATTCATATAAATCAGGATGAATGGAAATAGGGCCTTGATTGTAGTGTTCATTAATATAATACACATTGGATACAACTTGATTAGAACTATCCGTTGCAGGATAATATCGATCAAAGAGAACGTCATATTGATTCATCTTCACTTGAATGAATCGTTTAAGTTCTATAAATTCTGGTTCGGTGGCAAATAGTTGCACTTGAACATCCGAATGAAAGAGTCCATAAAGAACAAATGACTGCCAATATCGTTCTTCAGGTTGAGAAAAAACGCCAGTACGAATCAAACTACTGGCAACAAGAATCACACCACTTAATAGACCGGTAGCAATTAATTTAATGACATCGAATTTCGTCAAGGATAATTTCACAAAAATCACCGTTTTCATTATAACCCACAAGCCCATAAAACAAAAGATTCTTTCAAACAAAGCACGTTAATTAAGGAAAAAAACTTTGTGAAAAAAATCATTACACTGTTAGTGTTTGACAAATAAAAACCCTTGATATATGATAGAATTATCAAAGATTTCGATCCATAATAATTGAAATCACAAAGAAAGGAAATTTGATGATATGAACAAGAAAATACTATTCCCAGCTGTTTTGCTTGCCCTTGGTCTCTCTGTTGCAGGATGTAGTGGTGGCGCAGAGGATGATATTGAGGATCTAAACACTCGTATCGATGCACTCACTTCCGAAATTGAAACCTTGGAACGTGAACAATCCGTTCTCCCATTCTATTTAATGGATGAAACTCAACTCACCGCCGCTGGCTATTATAAAGGCGTAGGCTTAAAAGATAATAATTACCACAGCGATACTGTATTGTTTGTAAAATTTGCCAACGACGGTAAAATTGCGAGCATTCTATACAGTGATCTTGGTAATTTCATTACCTCAGGTAAGCACAACGCATCGACTCCAGCTATGCCTGACTCTACCCTTACTTATCTTGGAAAATGGACAAGCAATGCTGACACCTTCTTGGCACAATTTGTAGGCCTTGATGCCTCTGCTGTCGCCGATTATGCCATCACCTATACTCCAGTTGAAAATAGCACAAGTGGACAAAAAACCATTACGATCCCATCAACCTTGACCGTCATTGCAGGTGTCACTTATTCCAGTGGAATGGCTGCTGCAGCTATTCAAGATGCATGCGATGCCTATTTAGCAGCTCAAGTCGCATAAAGAATCTCGATTAGTTTTCTTCCCTTCGGGTTGGTCATTCCTTCCAACCCGAAGTTTTTTTTATTAAAAAACCTGCTACTCATGTAGCAGGTTCATAGCTATAGATCAACTTTGACGGTTTTTCCGTCCGGACCTGGAGTTGAATTTAAATATTCTTTGATTGCAATCTTAGCATCTTCTTTAATTGGTTTACACAAGCTCACACGCTTTGCTTCTCCGTTAACAAGCTTAATTGCTAACCCATTGCATCCGGGTTCTCCACATGCCCCACAATTATAACCAGGCAGCATTTCTTGAACACGTCGTACACGTTCGTCTTCTTTGACTTCTAGGTACTTTGAAGCCACTGCCAGAAGAAGACCAAGCAAACCCCCAATAATAAAGAGGGTTGCAACTGCTAAAAGTATATTCGTTATATTCATAAATGACTTTCCTCCTTTTCGTGATGGATGGGATTTCGTGTACATGTAATCAAATGACACCCTCCACAAGACTGATCAAGATTTTCACATCCAGGGGGAACTGGCGTACGTTTATTCATAAGATAGACAAGCAGATAAATACCGACTAGTGCGACCATCCATAATGCTGCAAATTCCATCATTACACCAACCCTGCAAAGCCAGAAAAGGCTAAGGCCATCAGTCCCGCAACAATAAGTGCAATGGCATTGCCTTTGAATGCATTGGGAACGGGCGCACTATCAAGTTTTTCGCGAATCGCGGAAAACAACATAATCACTAATAAATAACCAACCGGTACACTAATGGAATAGACAAGCATTTGCCCAAAAGTATAGTCATATTTAATATTTTCTAGCGCCACGCCTAATACAGCACAGTTGGTTGTAATTAAGGGAAGGTAGATTCCCAAAGCTTTGTATAAACTTGGCAAGAACTTCTTCATAACCATTTCAACAAACTGAACCAAAGCAGCAATAACCACAATAAACGTAATGAGATCCATATACTGAATTTCAAGCGGAGTCAGGATAAGATGATAAATACCAAAGGTAACAATGGAAGAAGTCACGATAACAAAGATAACAGCAAGTCCCATTCCAAGGGCGGAACTGGACTTTTTTGAAACGCCTAAAAATGGGCAGATTCCTAGGAATTTAGAGAGAACAATGTTGTTGATTAAGATTGCCGTTATGGCAATGGTAAATATTTCCATGATTAATTCCCCCTATTTCTTATCCTGAGTAAGCACTTTTTTCTTTTCGCGATTAAGACGAAAGGCATTAAGTGCTGCAACAATAAAGCCAAGAACTAAGAACGCACCTGCTGGAGTTTGAAAGATTCCAAATACATATTCACCAAGCAAATTTCCTGTTGAAAAGAAAATTTGTGTAGGATTAAATGGATTCGAGATAAACAGTGCCCCAGTACCAATGAATTGACGAATTCCAGAAATAA
>JBAYCP010000165.1:0-2782 GCA_041668665.1 Bacilli bacterium
CATTGATGGTGTAGGTCCCACCGATGGGAACTAACAAGACATCTACCACGCCTAATGTATGAAGATCCTCTTTGCTTAAGGGATGCCCCAGATCACCAAGATGGACCAGCCGTAAGCCATCGACATCGAGAATATGGATATGATTGGTCCCTCGCCTTTTGCCGTGTTTATCATCGTGATAGCTTTCCAAAATGGAAAGTGAGAAGACCGATGTGGGTGGGGGAGGGAGTACTTGAACGGCTTCCCGGTAATTATGATCGTCGTGTTCGTGGGAGCAAAGGACCCGATGGGCGGTTAGCTTCAAAGGAGCAAGACCGGGGACCATGTCCGGGTGATAGGGATCCAATACCCATCGTTCGCCAAGACTTCCAATCTCAAAACAAGAATGACCATGCCATGTTAAATTCATTGTTCCAACACTCCTTTCATGGTTCGCATTGAAATCGATAAGGAAATCGGCTATATTAGAAGCGTTACGAAGGAGGGGGTCTTACGATGGCTGCAAAATTACCAAAACGCTCGTACAGTTTATCGGAAGAACTCATTAGTTCTATTTCCCATGGAGTGGGCGCAGTCATTGGACTGGTGGAGCTTGTGGTCGGGGTCTGGTTTGCGGTGTTATCCGGAAACTTATGGGCCGTGGTGGCGATGTCGATTTATGGATTTTCGTTGGTCTTATTGTTCGTGATGTCTACATTATATCATGCCTTAACGCCCAAGCGTGCCAAAGCCATTTTTCGAATCTTTGATCATGTGTCCATCTTTGTGCTCATTGCAGGCTCGTATACCCCCTATACCTTAGTCTTAATTCGCGAACATAACCCTGTTTTAGGCTGGGCCGTGTTTCTTATCATCTGGGTCATGGCCATTCTGGGCATCATCTTCAATGCCATTAGCATTGAGCGATTTAAAGTATTTTCGATGATTGCGTATCTAGGCATGGGGTGGATGATCGTCTTTGCCATGTCAACCCTCGTGCAACTATTAAGCCCCTTGGGCCTTGCTTTACTCATCGGTGGCGGTGTCATCTACACCGCAGGAGTCATCTTCTATGCGATAGGCTCTAAAAAGAAATATTTTCATTCCATCTGGCATTTCTTTGTCTTGGGAGGCTCCTTGCTCCATTATTTCTCCATTCTCTTCGATGTGATTCTTCCCGCTCTTCATGGATAAAAGCAAAACAAGCGTATGACGCTTGTTTGTTTTTTTATGAGCAAGATTCTTTGATGGAGGCGATCAAGACTGGAATCGCTGTCTTCATCGTTTGTCACAGCGAAGAAAGCGCAGAACATTAAGAATAGAAATCAACAATATCATCAAAAAAATAACAACATTATCATCAATAAATGCTCAACATAATCATCAATTTTTCATTGTTTTATTCTTCAACCATGCTATAATGATGCTAGGAGATGATGATATGTATAAGAAAAGAATCCTTGAAAAAACCTTGAATGAATATCTTAGCACTTTTAAAGCTGTTGCAGTAGTTGGCCCAAAATATTGTGGTAAAACGACATTGTCAGAACAGTTTTCAAAGTCAAGCATCTATTTAAACCCACTCAATATAAAAGATTACAAAACCATGCTACAGTTAAGTAAAAATAATTTTTTGGCTTCTCCTTATCCCAAACTAATTGATGAGTGGCAGTTGATCCCTGAAGTGTGGGATGTGGTTCGCCATGAGGTTGACCACTTGCCGGGGAGGGGGTTGTTTATTCTAACGGGATCTTCAGCAGCAAACCCTGATGATACTTCCCACTCCGGTGCCGGAAGAATTGCTCGCCTAACTTTACGAACGATGAGTCTCTATGAATCGGGGGTATCTACTGGCGATATCTCTTTAGCAAAGTTATTCCAAGGAGAGCGGATATCCTATCATCCATGCAAAATTTCGGTTCTTGATTATGCTACATGGATTATTAAGGGCGGTTGGCCTGAAAGCATTTTAGACACTGAACAACAGTCCATACGACGAATGCAAGCATATCTTGATGCCTTATTAAAAGAGGATATTAATAAAGTAACATCCAAGAAGTACAATGAAAATCGTGCAAGAAAATTGATGGAATCTCTTGCAAGATATACGGCCTCCGAAGTAACAAACAAAAAAATAAGAGAAGACTTAGCAGTAATCGACGAGGGGGCTGCTGACAATACCTTAGTGGATTATCTTGATGTATTAAATAAACTATATTTGATTGAAGACTTAACTGCATGGAATCCAAATTTAAGAAGTAAAACAGTCATTCGCAGTTCGCCTGTTAGATTCTTTGTGGATCCATCCATTGCCGGAAGTGTCCTTAAAATGACAAGTCAGAAACTATTGAAAGACTTTGAAACCTTTGGTTTATTCTTTGAATCCTTGGTGATTCGAGATTTAAGAGTATATGCGGAAAGTATGGATGGAGAAGTATTTCGTTATAAGGATAGTAGTGGTTTAGAGATTGATGCCATTATTCATCTTCATGATGGAAGATGGGCAGCATTTCAAGTGAAAATGGGCTCTCATTTATTTGATGAAGCGGCCGAAAAATTAATCCGTTTTTCGAATCGGGTGGATCATCAAAAAATGGGGAACCCATCTTTTATGGCCATTATTAGTGCCACTGAATTTGCATATCAACGTGAGGATGGAGTCATGGTAGTTCCGATTGGAATGCTTAAAAACTAACTCCACCATGATGGGTGCGATATCTTCTAAACAAATCAAAGCCAAACAAGCGCTGCAGCGCTTGTTTTCCTTATCGAAGTTCGAATCGTCCCTCACGACGTGGGGGAG
>JBAYCP010000166.1:0-2777 GCA_041668665.1 Bacilli bacterium
ATTAGGGGTAATCGATGGCGTCTAGCCATTTGAATAAAACGACGAAAGGCTTGTTCCTGAATATCAGGAGGCACATCTTTCCAATGGTAATCGAGGCCCACTTCTCCCAGGGCTACTACTTTCGGATGAGCGAGCATCGTCTCAATGGTATCCATATCGTTCGCACCTGCTCGATGCAATTCACTAGGATGGATGCCAATCGCCGCATAGACGCCCTCCAATTGATCCGCCACTTCCAGCGCTCGCTTCGAGGTCTCTAAGTCGTAACCCACCGTGACAAACTCCCGTACGCCTGCCGCAATCGCTTTTTGATAATATTCTTGCAACCGCGCATAAAGGCGTGGCGCATTCAAATGGGTATGGGTATCAAATAAATGCATAAGATATTCCTCTTTTCTATTATTTCCCCACACAGAAGCGTGCGAAGATTTCGGCTTCCACATCGGGCTGGGCTTGTTCGCCCAATAATTCCGATAAGGCAAGGAAGGCTTGTTGGAGATCAATGGCCACTAAATCCACGGGTTGGTGAGCATCGGCCGCGTGCTTCGCGTCTTGAAGGGCTTGCCACGCTCGCTGCAAGAGACCCATTTGACGGGGATTGGATAGGCGAGGAATGGAAAGTGTTTCGCTCGTGGTTAATCCGAGAACTTCCACCATCGCCCGTTCCAAGGCTTGTGTATCTTTGAGCTTAGCGCTCACAACGATGCCTGGTTTGGTCTCCGAACTAAGATCTCGTTTGTTTTGGACAATGAGATGGGGTTTATGAGCCAGACGTTCCAATAAAGCTTGTTCTTCCCCATCCTCGCCGTTACGAATGTCACGCACCAGCAACACAAGATCGGCTTGTTCCATCATGCGATAGCTTTTTTCAATCCCTAATTGTTCAATGGACTCGGCCTCTTTTCGAATCCCTGCCGTATCCAAAAACTGAAAAGGAATTCCATACAGTACCGCTTGCCCTTCCACGACATCGCGGGTGGTTCCAGGAATTTCCGTAACAATCGCTTTTTCTTCACGAATCAAGGCATTCAACAAACTGGATTTCCCAACATTGGGGCGTCCTACGATGGCGACTTTGATGCCGTTGCGAATGGCGCGACCAATTTCCGCTTCTTGTAAGGTTTTTTCCAACTCGGTGATGGCCTGTTCCAAGGGAGGATGTAAAGCGGCAAGAGTCATTTGTTCAATATCATCATATTCAGGATAATCGATGTTCACTTCAATGGTCGCTAACACTTGAAGCAAGGTTTGACGCAAAGTGTGCACGCGCGCCGAAACCGCTCCTTGAACGCCCTGCAGAGCCAAATTTTTGGCGGCTGTGCTGCGTGCCTGAATTGTATCATTAATCGATTCCGCTTGAATCAAATCAATTTTTCCATTCCAATACGCCCGATTGGTAAATTCACCAGGTTCCGCTAGTCGTGCGCCGTAGCGCAGACAAAGAGCGAGGACTTCATTCAGAATGAGCACATTCCCATGACACGAAAATTCGATCACATCTTCACCCGTATACGAATGAGGTGCACGAAAAGCGCTGATGAGAACATCATCCACAGGTTCACGAGTGTCGGGATGCGTTAAGGTGGCGCGAACCAATTGACGCGTCGCTTGTGGGAAGGGTGCGCCTCGTAACGTTTCAGCAATCGCAAACGCCTGATTCCCACTCATACGAACGACGCCAATGGCACTCATCAAGGGTGGCGTCGCTAAGGCAACAATGGTATCCAGAATCATCGTCCCCCTCCTCTCCTTGCTATCATTATAGCAAATAAAAAAGAAACTGCGGGATGCCGCAGTTTACTTTTCTTCTACATAACAAATCGTAATTTGACGACGGTGTCCCGTTCCTGAACTTTCGCTACGGATGTTATTGAATCCGCCTAAGGCATTGTGAACCACACGACGTTCGTCCGAACTCATCGGATCCAAGACCGCATTGACATGGGTGCGCTGCACTTCTTTGGCAATGCGCTTGGCCATACGTTCAAGCTTGGCATATTTTTCATCTTTGTAGGAATTAATATCCAACAGGATGCGATAATACTTTTTGAAGTGATAATGAACAGCACTACGAACCACCTCATTGTAGGCTTGCAATGTGCGCCCATTTTTACCAATGATGACGGCGTTGTGGGAGGTGTTGAATGAAATTTTGATGATGCCATCTTCCAACACACTGTTGGATTCAAAGCTAAGTCCCACATCTTCAATCAAGGTCCGTAAATACTTTTCGGCATATTCGATGACATCGGAAGGCAAGTAGACGGCAATGGTTGCCGATTTGGAAAATAAGCCCTTTTTTTCTTCAGTCACTTCGTAATTCAACTCTTCGGCGGAAATGCCATATTCGCGTACGGCGAGTTCAATCGCTTCTTCTACGGTTTTTCCACTAAACTTTTTCATGCGCTTTTCCCCCTCATTCCAAGTTTATTCCGGAAGAGGAGCGATTGCAACACGGTGAATAAGGATGAAGCGATCCAATAGATGGTCATGGCGATAGGCAACACCCAGCCAACGACAACAATCATCACCATAAAGACATAGGTCATGGTATTTTGTTGACTTGCCGCATTGTGAGCCCGTGCATCTTCCGCTTGGCGGCTCTTGTTCAGCCACCCAGGTAATTTCATGGAAAGAAATTGTAGTCCAATCATTAAGGCAAACATAATGATCGAAAATACATTGAATTGCATAATACCAACACTGAGATTTTGTCCTAAACTCACTCCAAACAACGATCCAGTCCGAAGCACCATCGTGGATTGCACCGCCCCATA
>JBAYCP010000167.1:0-2769 GCA_041668665.1 Bacilli bacterium
GAAAGACCTAATGTGACAATGGCAAGGAAAATCCCTTCAATTCGTAACGAGATAAAACCTACAACCACTCCGAGTCCAACGGACACGAGTAATGCAATGATTAAGATGAAAACATAAGGAATCTCAAAGGGAATAATCCCTTGTTGGACCCCTGTTTGCATCAAGAAGGATGCAATGTAGGCTCCTAGACCGACAAACCCTGCTGTACCTAAGGATGCTAGTCCCGCATACCCCAGTAAATAGGAGAAGCCAATGGCGACCATGGAATATATTAAGGTAAAGGTTAAGGAAGCAGCAAAGGAGTATTGTAAGATGCCGATGCTTGATAAAAACATTAAGATCATCATCGCTGCGCCAAAGGCTAAGAAGGCGAAGTAAGGATGTTTGGTCACAGCAAGCAAACGATCGCGTTTGAGATGGGATACTTTGGTTTTAATCATAAATCCCACCTACACTTTCTTGATGGTCTTCTTACCAAATAGACCATTCGGGAAGGCTAAGATTAAGACCAAAACCAACAAGAAGACAATGGCATCGGCCCAGGTTGACGAAATGATAACAGCACTACTGTTGAAAATTGGAATAATCATAGTTCCAATAATGGGAGCAAAGAAACTGGATACGCCTCCAAGCACCATGGCAAGGAATCCGTATATTTGAACTTTCCCCATCATGTTGGGACCAAGCACGGTACCGAGCGATGTCGCAGCTACGGTAGCAAGTGCTCCCGCAATGGCCCAGCTAAAGGCGGTAATAACTTTGGTGTTAATCCCCATCATTTGGCTGACGACTTCGTTCGAGGCGGTAGCCCGAACACCCAAGCCCCATTTGGTGTACTTCAGTGCTGCAAAGACAATTCCTAATAGCACTATAGCAATGGATAGGGCAGCCAAACCTTGATTGGTTACTTGAAAGTTGGAACCAAAGAGTTGAAACTGAATAATTCCATCGGCCAAGTTTGGTGTTTGAGGGGTCATAGCAGTAATGAAACTAAACATCACTGGAATAAGGTTGGTCATAATAAGCAACAAACCCATGGTAATAATCTGTTTTTGCGACGGTGACAAATTATGACCACGTCGAATAATGAACACATCGATGCATAAGCCAATAACGAAAGCTACCGCAGCGCCTGTCAAAATTGCTAGTGGCAAGGGAAATCCATAATACCTCGCAAAATTGGTAGAAACATAACAACCAAACACGGCAATAATCCCTTGGGCAAAATTAGTTGTAAAGGATGTGCGGAAAATGAGCACAATTCCAATAGTGGCCAAGGAATAAATGGCAAACGACTGAAAACTATTGAGAATAATTTGTAATACAACATCCATATTAATTCCCCCAGCGAATCACGTTGGCGGACCACACATACCCGATGCCGGCAGCAATCATGCAAACAATATCGCCGTCCTTTACTTTCCCTTTTTCTAAAGCAAGGTGGAGGGAAAGAATTTGATCGATTTGTCCGATGTGACCGTAGTCTTCGAGATAGAGTGTCTGCGCTTCCGTTAATCCTAATTCCGACAACATAAATTGATGGCCGGAGCGTTTCATATGTAGAATATCCAAGAAGTCAATTTTGCGTGGCAAACCAGCTTTTTCAAACGATTTGTCAATGCACTTGAACCAATTGGGCATCGATACCTCATTGAGGCGATCTTTCATCTTTTTGGGGTCGAGAAGGCGGAGCGAGGTCCGTGATTCCATTGCATTCTCCGGAGTCACTGGATGAACAGTTCCGCCAATCTCTACACCCGCGGTTCGGGAAAGACTGCCGTCCGCTATAATGTGTGAGGCAAGTAGGAGGTTCTTGCCATAGTTCTTACGTAGGATAATGGCGCCGCCACCTGCACCTAAGTTATACATCATGGACATATCGTTATCGGTAAAGTCAACATAATCGCAATTCCGATACCCGCCAACGACCATAATGGTGTGCAAGGAGTCATCGCCTAATAACATGGTGCGCGCCATTTCCATGGCTGTCACCGTCGTGCAGCAACGATTTTGGACATCGATGCCCCACGCATTGGTGGCACCAATTTTATCTTGGATGTAAAGCGCCGAAGTCGTTAATGGATATTCCTTCCACTCTTCTCCAACGCAAAGAATGACATCAATTTCTAGGGGGTCCACACCCGTGTTCTTCAAACAATCGAGTGCGGCATAAACACCCATCTCCTGCGTGCCATCATTTGAGCCAGGCATCGTTTTTTCTTTAATCCCTAGCTTTTGATAAACGGCTTCTTCACTCCACTTGCCTCCTGTGGCTTTGGAAATTTCAGCAGCCGTCATCCGTTCCTTTGGAAGGTAAATTCCCGTTCCAACGATTCCAACGTTTACATCTTGTTTCATTCTATCCCTCGATTCTAAAGACGTTGTCGTTTATAATCTCATGCCGCCGTTCACGCTCAAAACGTGACCGGTGACATAAGAAGCTTCGTCACTTGCTAAGAATAATGCCGCGTTGGCAATGTCTTGTGGTTCTCCGAGCCGTTTGAGCATGGTGGTTTCTGCAAATTTCTTCAACAACTCTTCTGGAACAGTCTTCAAAATATCGGTCATGGTATAACCAGGTGTGATGGCATTGACGCGTACTTGAGCGCCCTTGCGCGCAAATTCTTTGGCCCACGTTTTAGTAAGACCAAACATGGCAGATTTTGCAGCAGCATAATTGGCTTGCCCAATGTTGCCATATTCTCCAACCACGGATGAAATGTTAATAATCGAACCACTTCCTTGTTGTTCCATATAAGGACCCACATA
>JBAYCP010000168.1:0-2759 GCA_041668665.1 Bacilli bacterium
AGCCGGGTTCGCGATATGTTCAAACGTGCCCAACAACATGCTCCTAGTATGTTGTTCATTGATGAAATCGATGCTGTTGGTCGTCAACGGGGCGCTGGTCTTGGAGGCGGTCACGATGAACGTGAACAAACTTTGAATCAGCTGCTCGCAGAAATGGACGGCTTTGCGGATAACTCGGGCATCATTGTGATTGCTGCCACCAACCGCCCAGATGTCTTGGATCCTGCTTTAATGAGACCAGGTCGCTTTGACCGTCAAATTACGGTGAATCTCCCTGATCGTAAGGGAAGAGAAGCCATTTTGAAGGTTCACGCCCGTAACAAACGGATGGGGCCGGATATGAATTATGAAAACATTGCCGCACGAACCCCTGGCTTCAGTGGGGCGGAGTTGGAAAACGTTTTAAATGAAGCCGCCATTCTAGCAGTTCGTCAAAACAAAGATAACATTTCCATGAATGATGTTGATGAAGCCATCGATCGTGTCATGGGTGGACCCGCGAAAACCACGAAGATTATTACTCCTCATGAGAAGAAGCTTATCGCGTATCATGAGTCGGGACATGCGTTAATTGGTTTGAAGCTCGCTAACGCCATGAAAGTTCAAAAAGTGACGATTATTCCGCGTGGCGATGCAGGGGGCTATGTCTTAATGACCCCCAACGATGATCGCTATCTTACCACGAAGAGCGAACTCCTGGATCGTATTGCCGGCTTGCTTGCAGGACGTGTCTCAGAAGAAATCTTTTTCCAAGATGTGACGACCGGTGCCCACAGTGACATTGAACAATCCACCAAAATCGCACGTTCGATGGTGACGGAACTAGGGATGTCTGCGCTTGGACCCATTCAATATGAAAAACAAAGTGGAAGTGTCTTCCTTGGCCGTGACTATACGAGTTCGCAACGAAACGTTTCCAGTGAAATCGCTTATGAAATTGATAAAGAGATTCATAAAATCGTAAGTGAATCCATGGATCGCGCTCGGAAGTTGATCCTTGAGCATAAAGATCTTGTCATCTTATTGGCGGAAACCTTATTGGTCAAGGAAACGTTAACCAATGAAGAAGTTGTTTCGTTAATGAATACAGGAAAATTACCTGAAGTTGCACCGAAGCCTGTGGAACCCACCACCTACGAACAAGTGGTCCAATCGGTTCAAGAAGCAACGCCCCCATCAACGGAAGAACCGAAAGAATCATAAAAAAACGCCCCAGGGCGTTTTTTTCCCAAAGAAAGGGGAGTCCCTATGGATCAAGTCATTCGTGGCACTTCGTGTGAAGGGCGTGTCCGCATTTTTATTAGTGATGTATCAGCAACCGCTGCCGAGATTTGTCGTCGTCATCAAGCCACCCCGATTGCTGCCGATGCATTAAGTCGTTTGATTGCGGTGGGGGCCATCATGGGAATCATGCAAAAATATGGACGAGTGAACGTTCGTATCGAAGCCAACGGACCTTTAAAGGCTTTATTGGTTCAAGCCAATGATCGTGGACAAGTTCGAGGGTATGTGGCGAATCCTCAGGCGGAAGTTTCCTTGAATGAACAAGGACAACGTCAAGTGGGGAGGGCCGTCGGCGATTTAGGCGTTCTAACGGTCATCAAAGAACTTGGAATGAAGCAAGATTTTGCCAGCCAAGTGACGCTTCAAACCGGTGAAATCGGTGAGGATTTTAGTTATTACTTTTACACCAGTGAACAAATCCCCTCGGTGGTTGCGGTTGGAACACGTATCCAAGAAAATGGCTCGGTCGCCGTCGCAGGCGCATTTCTTGCTCAACTGATGCCAGGGGCGGAAGAAGGAGACATTCAATTTGTCGAATCCATCGCCAAGAACTTACCACCTTTGGCGGGGTGGTTGGAATCGGGAGACTATCAACATTTTGAAACCATGGATCCCAGTTTTGTTCAACTCGAAACCAAGCCCATTTCCTTTCATTGCAGTTGCTCGCATGAGCGCTTTGTGCAAGGATTAACCGTCTTACATAACGATGAACTTCAAGAGATGATTCAAGCGCAGCACAATCAAGAAGTTCAATGTAATTTTTGTGGAGAAAAATATGTGTTAACCCCCGATGATCTTCAGGAAGCGTTTCGGCGAAAAAATCTCGCCTAATTAATTTTTGGATGAGAGGTTCCTCTATGGTATAATACTAGTAATGAGGTGAACCTCGATGTTATATGTTTTATTGGGAGTGATGACCCTTGCTGTGGTGTGTTTGAACATCACCACGTGGAAGGGATGGAGTCGCGCTCGTTTAATCTTTAAAATGATTGCGAGTGTGCTTTTTGTCGTGATTGCTTTGTATTGTTATGCAACCTATGGAGCCGATGTCCGTTATTTTGTTGCTTTAATGGCAGCCTTTGTGTTGTCATTCTTTGGGGATTTCTTTTTGGGATATGATAAACTCAAACGCACGAATCAGGTTGGATCTTCACCCTATTTTTATTATGGATTATTCTTGTTTCTTTTTGCCCAGATGGCGTATGCCTTCTTATTCATGAGTCATGGAACCTTTTCTTGGTTTGTTTTGTTGATTCCTGTGATCCAAGTGGGGGTTGTTTCCCGTGTGTTGTTGAAACCAACCTTTGCGGTGGGGAAAGCACGCAAAGCCGTCTTGGTCTATGCCACTGCTTTGGGTTTGATGCTAGCCGGCTGTGC
The DNA here is from genome assembly GCA_041668665.1 of Bacilli bacterium. Taxonomy (GTDB): domain Bacteria; phylum Bacillota_I; class Bacilli_A; order RFN20; family UBA1709; genus JBAYCP01. Next base: position 2,662 of record JBAYCP010000168.1, read on the forward strand.
GACGGTCGTGGTTCGTTATGGGTTTCAGCAAGAAGGATTATTGATTCTTGGTGGCGGCGTTTTGTTCGCCCTCTCGGACTATCTTCTCCTCTATAAAT
>JBAYCP010000169.1:0-2730 GCA_041668665.1 Bacilli bacterium
ATGCCTAAACGCGCTAAGCGTGTAGCGATGCCTCGCCCCACTTGCCAAAAGTCGGTGATGGGACGATGATGCCATAGTTGGTCACGATAAGCTTTTTCATCCAGCCACCCCAGGTGATTAGATGCTTGTTTGGACAAAAGATCCAAGGCGATTTTCGCAAGATACAAGTTGGTCCCAATCCCAACCGTCGCACAGATACCGGTCGTATCAAAGATATCCTGGAGGATGGTTTTTGCAAGGGCGGTAGGTCCCATGCGATACAACGATAAATAGGCGGTCACATCCAAGAAGCATTCATCAATGGAATAGACATGAATATCCTCTTTGGCAATATATTTTAAGTAAATGGCATAAATCCTCGACGCATAATCCATATAAAGGTTCATCCGCGGCAAGGCGACTTGATAGGTGATGGTGGAGGGAATCTCATAGATTCGACAACGATTCTTTACACCCAAACTCTTCATCTTGGGCGAAACCGCCAAACAAATGGCGCCGCGACCTCGGCTGGGGTCGGCCACCACTAAAGGGGTGGTAAAAGGATCGAGTTGACGTTCCACACACTCTACCGAAGCAAAAAAACATTTCAAATCGATGCATAAATAAATGCGTGTCGTTTCCTTCATTTCCCCCACCTCCTTGGTGCCCCTATTGTAGCAAAGGCCATCGCCCTTTACCACGACAAGAAAAGGCCATTTTACAAAGGGTTTCTTCGCTTGTTTCATAGCTCTTCCATCGTTTTCAGTCGTTGTTTCGCTTGAAATACTCCTTTTTCTCTCATAAAGGAGGCAAGGTTTCTTTGCCAATATACGCTGCGGGAAACAGTTGACAATTGGCTTCTTTTTCAATGGTTCTCAACATTTTAAAAGAAGTGTTGACTACTTTTTCATTTTCGGTAGTTTCTTTTCTTAGAAAAGAAGCATACAATGAAAGTAGTTAGTTGTTGCTCGCACGATTCAAGTTTGTCGAGGCGCGACTTGTTATTCACACGTATCATCTTATGGTTATGATTGTTGGCTTGTATCGCTTTTTTGTATGGTTTACGAAAGGAAGCGCATGTCCCCAAGCACACCGAATGGAACTTATTGGCGTCGAATTCGCTTTGCTTTTTTTGTTGCGTTTGAATCATTCCTTTTCGAAACGAAATTGTTACACCCATAAGGAGGGATGCCTCGTGCGAAAACGTTCGTTTCTCCAGTTTCTAACCATTCTACTCTTTGGTGCTTCTGCCCTCGCGGGCTGCACCTTACCTGCTTCCTCTTCTTCTGCTTCTTCCTCTTCGTCTTCCTCTACTAGCTCCTCTTCCATCCAAAGTTCAACCAGTTTGGAAAGTTCCTCGAGTGTGTCGAGCGCTTCCAGTGATTCGAGCAGTTCCAGCGTGGATAGCTCGACAAGTAGCAGTACTTCTTCGAGTTCCAGTAGTTCGTCCTCCAGTGCTACGCAACCATTGGAAGTCGCATTTGAACTCGACCTTGACGACGCCAAAGTCACCTTCGCGTATGGCGAAGCATTCGCTGCGACCGGACTCGCGGTTTATGGAGTCTATGACGATGACAGTCGTGTCCTTGTCGAGACCAACCAATATGCCGTTGCTGCTCCAACCTATCAAGCGACCGTACCGGGCACTTATCCGGTCAACATTACTTATAAAACCTATCCCGTCCAACATTATGATGTGACGGTTGCTGCGAAAGTGGAAGATGGTTTTATCATCAATCACAGTGCTGTCGACAAGACACTGGATTATGGTCAAGCCCTTGATTTATCTCCTCTCGTTGTTCACGCTACTTATGTGGTGGGGGATGATGAAGTATTATCCACGGGTTATACCATCGACCAGGGAGGGTTCTCGGCCACGACGCCAGGGACCTATACCATTACGGTGTCGTATCAAACCTATACGGCTCAAACCTTCCAAGTGACCGTTGCCGATAAAATCAAAAACGGTTTTGAACTTGATACTTCCTTGGTCGTCACCGACCTTACTTATGGGCAATTGCTGAATACCAATCCACTTAAGGTCTATGCCACCTATGTGGTAGGCGAACGCGAATTGTTGCCAACTTCTGCCTACCAAATTCGTCTTGGTAGCTATGCCTACAACAATCCCGGTGTTCATGATATCATCGTTGCATATTCCACATATCCCGATCAAACCTTCCAAGTAACGGTGGGCGAACCGGAAGAAGTAAGATTTGGCATCGATGACTCGGCCGTAGACCATATGCTTGATTACGGTCAAGAATTGGATCTTACTCCTTTGAATGTGTTTACCTTCAACCAAATTGATGAACCCACCCCATTGTTAAGTGGCTACACCATCGATCAAGGTGGCTTCTCAGCCACCACGCCTGGCACCTATACCATTACGGTGTCGTATCAAACCTATGATACTCAATCCTTCCAAGTCACCGTGAATGAACCTGTGGAAGATGGTTTTACCATTGATGCATCCATGGCCCCACAAACCTTTGCCTATGGGGAACCTTTTGATGCCACGGGTCTTTTGGTCTATGCCACCTATGAAGTGGGCGAAGACACCTTGTTATCCCCGGGCGATTTCATGATTGACATCGGCGGCTATGACAAGTTCGTTCCGGGTAGTTACACCATTACCATTACCTATGGTTCCTATCCCGACCAAACCTATACGGTTACCGTCCTCGAAGCCGAGCCTGTTTCCATTGAAATGGACCACACCCTCGTGGAAACCAATCTAGTGAAGGGATC
>JBAYCP010000170.1:0-2729 GCA_041668665.1 Bacilli bacterium
ACACCATGTTTAATGTGCTCTTGTCGGTAGGTATTCAAGGGTTTAATATCAAAGTTACGGATGAAGGTCCCTAATTCCTCATCCATTTTCTTAAACATTTTTGTTCGATAGAGATCGGTGATAACAGCATAACGTTGTTTCATAATGTCAAGAAATTGCATTGAAACTTTCTTTTCGGGTTTTGACTTGAAGAGAGGGGCTACGGTTGGAAGATGTTTCTTAATCTCTGTTGAGAAATGGTGGTCAAGTAATGCAATGGAATCGCTCATCCTTTTTTTTGTTTCTTCATCAGTGGTCAGTGCCGCATAGATGTAAGCAAGATAAAGGGGGTCTTTTCCATAATCGTTTAGGACATCAGCAATGTGCTGGGAAACCATTGTTGCATAGATTCCAGCCTCTGTATGCATGGGGATTTCTTTAAATACAAATTTTGGGCTAAATACTCGACCTTCTTTTTGAGCATCCACCCATTTATTAGATTCCTCTTCGTTATAGATGCGCAGACGCTTTTGTTCGCTGTCGCTGTATTCATGATTCACTAATTCAAGGATTCCTGCAGGCAATAGAGTATCAATGTTACGTAAGGATTCCTTTAAACAAGGCAAATCACCTTGAAAGTCTATTCCTGTAAGTTGGTAGAGTTCACGATTAATTGTTTTGATTCTCTCGGGGTAATGACGGGCAAAGGCGGAAGATGACTGAATGTCGAGCAACTGTTTCATGGAGAAGGATGCATATCGTTCTTCCTCTTTTTGCCTGATTGCTTGTGGTTCCATTTGTGCTTGATACAATTGTAGGGCAGTTTCCACGACATAAGCCGCCTTGCATGAAGGACAGATATCTGCTTCGACATTAGGATTGACTTGAATGGATGCCCCACATTTGGGGCATATGGCATGATTCGAATTCATTATTTTCTCCTTTATTAGTGTACATAGTGGATGAAGGATGAGCTTAATTATAAAGATAATAGCACGAAAAAGCAAATGCACTTGGTGAAGCATCATGAAAGAATGGACTTCAAATTAAGGTCAATAGACATTATATGAAGTTCAAAACTAATTCTTCAACGAAAAAAATGAATGGAGCGTTTTCATGCGCTTTATCAAGATGATTCATCAGTCATTTTTAGATGGTTCGACTGCATCTGTTTCTTTTCGTTTTTGTTGTCGATAAATAACATAGCCAAGACCGCCTGCAAGCAATACAAGTAGAATCCACAACCACCATAAAGAAGATGTTTGGGGTTCGGAGTATCCAATGACATAATCCGAGAAATTACGGGCATGAACGAGCAGATGATCGTTGAATACCTCGATTGATTCTCCATAGATATTGGCGCTTGTAGTTAGGGTATCGATAGAGGCATTATGGATACGATAGACAACATAATCCCTTTTTCCTTGTAAAGAAGATTGCAAAGGAATATAAATGGTGACGAGTGAATCGAGTTCATTAATAATGCTTGTCTCCACATCACCACCGGATGTTTCGGTGGTTTTGATGATTTGAATATCAAGTGCTAAACCAAGGGTTTTCCCAGATTCTGCCAAGGTATTTGCGAGAGTAACCGGTAAGTCGATAGCATGTTTCCCTTCGATATTGATGGTGAAACGAATCGAGCCCCCCGGATGTTACCAAAGCTTGATCCTGCGAAGTGATGAGGGAGCTTGTGGAGCTGCTTAAGGGTTCAAGACCATCGATAACGATATCGGGAGAAGAAGAATCAAGTTCAAGGACGAGACTGAAGTGTTGTTCCAGTCCTGAGAAGTGAGCGGCAAGATTGCCTCCTACTGGGACTTGAACAAAGCGTTGATACCTATCGTTGTCAATCTCAATTTGGACATTGTAATTGCCTTCGGGTAAAGCATCAAAGGAATATTCTCCCTGGGCGTTGGTCATGGTTGAAGCTAATAGGGCATTTCCAGAATATATGCGTAGGGTTGCATTGGCAATGGGAGCACTGGCTTGGTTGGAGACGATACCACCAAGTGCATGAGTCGTAGCGGCATATCTTGCAAAAAGAGTGATATCGCTGGTAATCACATCTCGTTCAACATTCCAACCTTGGGTCAATGCTTCGTCGCGATACCAAGCGACAAACACCTGATTGGCTTTGGTAGGAGGTGTGGGTAGGGAAAGGACACTGCCTTGATACACATTTTCCAAAGGAGCAATGGTGCTGCCACCATTGGTTTCAAAAGTCACTTGATGTTGAGTGCCTTGAATGGTAAGAGATATGCTATCAATCAATGGGAAATAATTATCTCGTGTCACTTGATACCATAAGACATAAGGAGTCGAGGTGGCTACTGCAAAACGTGGTTTGACACTGGTATAGGGGCCTGTTTCTTGTAAGGAATAGGTAATCGTATCGCCAGGCTGCGTCCCAGTCACCGTTAAGGTATGGCTTTGTCCATCGTATGAAAGCGATACATCATCAGCATGAACCCCTTGAATGCGGTTTTCATTCCATTTGGCGTAAAGGGTTAACGATTCAGCTGGCATTGTCGAGAAGGAATAGGCTTGGGTCAGTGCAGAATCGCGATACCACCCCACGAAAGAATGGAGTGCTCGGATGGGGGCAGTGGGTTGAGTGAGCGATGTCCCATATTCTTCTGTAAGGTTATCGAGGTTCGTCCCTCCGTTGGTTTGGAAGGCGAAGGTATAGGATTGAATGGAGCACATGGCATACAGCGTGGTGTCGGCACTCGGCATAGAGGTAAAGA
>JBAYCP010000171.1:0-2729 GCA_041668665.1 Bacilli bacterium
ATCGTAATCCACAAGGAGGCATCATAGGGATGATACCCGGAGAGGACAATCCAATACATCATGCCATAATACGGAAGCAACGGCCATAGACGAAGGATCCGTCGTAACATAGGTCTTCCCTCCTTTTCGAACCCGCGACGGGGACGTCATCGAAAGCAAAAGAGCGCAATGGAACCTGCGAAAAAGGAACGGATCGTGGTCAATATGATGGGACCATGAGGGTTTTCTAACCTTATTATAACACATCTAATTATAAAACAATAGGTTTCACCCGTATCCTTATTGCTCTTCCTAAGCAATAAAAAACACGGTAATCCGTGTTTTTACTCAATTATAGGCAAATTTCTTGAAAGACAAGGCAAATGCCAAGCGAATCTTTTTGTTAGCTTCAACATCGATCCTCGCACTCTTTTCTATCCATCATGACACTTGGGAAGCAAGCGCATCCTCATTGTGTTTTTGGATGGATTGCCCTAGTTTCTTACTAATACGCATCCATTCTTGAAGTTCTTTCAAAGAGAGGACGGACAATAATTCTTCAATAAAGGCCGCATGAGGCGCAAAAACTTTCGCGATGGTTGCTTGTCCTTTGGGAGTCAAAGTGACCATCGTGACACGTTGATCGCTTCCTCGCATCGTCGTAATCCACCCCTTTTGCTGCAAACGATGACTCACATAGGTCATGGATCCCGAGGTGATATTGATGGTCTTAGCAATGGTTTGTAACGACATCGATGACTTAGCATTTAACATCTCTAAGACACGAAACTCCGTGGGATTTAATCCCTCCCGTTCCATGTCTTTGGTTAAAGCCTCCATTAAGTGTCGCGACATATGAAGATAAATACGAATGGCTCGTAAGGCTTCTTCTCGGGTGTTCATCCTCGTCCCTCCTTACTCGTATTCCTTGGAGAATACTTTCGTACTTCGCACCGTATCAATGGGTCGAACAAGAGCCTCAATGGTGGCACGCTTCTCGCGGAAGCGAGGGGGCAACGCCAAGGTTTCTCCTAAGTTCTCATACGTCTCTTCATCATCCATAAAGCCGGGACCTTCCGTGGCAAATTCAAAGAGCATGCCATGATGCATCCGTACATACAAGGATTGAAAGTAGAATCGATCCACGAGTCCTGAATGATGATAGCCCAACCGATCGAAATGACGGATAAGTTGATGAATCGCCTCGACATCTTGCACCCCAAAGGCCACATGGTGAATGCTTCCATATCCCTGGATGGGACGAATGGAGCCTTGACGGTGCTCCACGAAGATGCCCGCACCATTCCCGCCTTCTCCTACTTCATACAAGCTCGTATTCCCTTCGGTGGCTACCAGGTGATAGCCAAGGTGTTCCACCAGTTGTTGTCCAAGCCCTGTGCTGTTGGTGCTTCGCAAGGTGATGGGTCCTAGACCAGTAATAGCAAACTCATTCGGAATCGGCCCCTTGAGCCATGGTGTTCCGCTTGTCTTTCCTTGGTTATGCTCATCCGAAATAAGCATATACAATTGTTCATCAACGTCTTGAAAGCGCAAAACCTTCTTCCCAAAGAGGGTGGTGATGGCTTCGCGAGAAACATGGAAGCGATCCAAGCGCTTGGCATAGTATTCCAAAGCCGCATCACTGGGCACGCGAAAGGCGGTCCGATGAATCTCGTTGTCGCCTTTTCTCCCTTTTTCCACGTGAGGGAAATCAAAGAAGGTCATATCGGTCCCCGCCGTCCCTCGATCATCGGCAAAAAACAAATGATAGGTATGGATATCATCTTAGTTCACCGTTTTTTTAACTAGTCTCATCCCTAAGACATAGGTAAAAAATTCATAGATACGTTCGGCACTGCTGGTAATAGCGGTGACGTGATGCATGCCTAGAAGGTTTGGTTTCATCATTAATCGCTCCTTTTATTGATAATTGTTCTTATTAATTAAAGTATATCAAGAAGAGGATCCTCCCACAAGGAAAATGCTTTGATATCAAGATAATCCTTGATGGTTCGCTTGTTTTCTTTTCCCTTGCATTATGATACGATAGTATCAATGAAAAAAGGAGAATAGGTATGGATTTTCAAGCCGTGGTTCGAGGACGTCGAAGCATTCGTTTCTATCATCCGACACCAATTAATGAGGCTTTACTGCTTCGATTATTAGAAGATGCCAGTTTTGCGCCTTCCGGTATTAACTTACAACCTTGGTTCTTTCTAGCACTACAAAGTGAAGCAGAAAAACAGAAGCTTTATGACATCCTTCAACAAGTCATTCCAGCCTTTCAACCTACCTTACAAACACGCTTTGCTCGCAACCCCCATGTTATTGGAGAAACCAATGCCTTCTTGAAACGCCTAGGAGATGCTCCAGTGATCGTCTTGGTCTTTGCCTTAAAACCTGACTATGAGGATCCAAACTCCATCCACCAAGCCATTGGTGCCGCCATTCAAAACTTCTGTTTAAGTGCCTATGATGCTGGCCTTGGGACTTGCTGGGTAACGGCTCCCTTAACCGCAGGATTTGGTCCCATCATTCATGATGCTTTCGCTCCTGATAAAGGACCTTTGATGGCGTTAATCACACTTGGCGATCCGGCTCAAGACTCCAAAGCTCCCCCACGTCGTGAGGGACGATTCGAACTTCGATAAAGAAAACAAGCGCTGCAGCGCTTGTTTGGCTTTGATTTGTTTAGAAGAAAGATATTGCACCCATCATGGTGGAGTTAGTTTTTAAGCATTCCAATCGGA
>JBAYCP010000172.1:0-2708 GCA_041668665.1 Bacilli bacterium
CGGCCATGATGGAATCTAACCCCATTTTCAATTCAATTTGATCGAGGATGGAGTCAAAATCTTGGCCTAAATCTATGCCAGAATCGTGAAGATGACATGTATCAAGACATATACCAATACGTTCTTTGTGATGCACACGATCATAGATTGCAAAAATTTCTGCGAGCGATGCACCAACTTCGCTTCCCTTACCTGCCATTGTTTCAAGAAGAATTTTTACGTTCCCTTGATTTTTACCCAGTACTTCGTTAAGACCATCAGCAATGGCTTGAATTCCAACATCAATTCCTTGACCAACGTGGCTGCCAGGATGAAGCACAAGACGTTCAAAGCCAAGGTCACGAACACGTTCAAGTTCTTGAGATAAAAATGAAATCGCCAAATCTCTTGTTCGCTCGTTTTCAACATTAGCTAAATTAATGATATAGGGAGCGTGAACAATGACATGATCTCTTTGAATATGATTCTCTTCCATTAATGCATGGGCTTCATCCTTAAGAAATTTAGAGATAGGTTGACGCAAGGTGTTTTGTGGAGCGCCCGTATAGAACATGAAAGCATTTGCTCCATATTCAAGGGTCGCTTTAACACCACCAAGCAACATCTCGGGCATCGAAACACCAACATGAGATCCAATGATTAAATCATTCACTCTTCTGACTCGCCTCTTTTCTCACTCTTTGTACGAACAATTGCTCTCTCGCGAATTTGACGTTTGATATCTGCTTGAATCATCTTCCGACGTTGTTTGCGTTTAATGTTTGCGATTTGTTCATTTACTTTTTTCTTGTACCCCGGTTTAACTGGGGCACTTTTTGATTCCGTTAATAACCTTCGAATTTGAACATCTTCTTGAGTCAATGGACGATCATTGACTTTCTTTCGATTAGACCGAGGTTTCTTAAGATCCGACATTACTCCATCTTGATTCAATTCTTGGTGTAGAAACACGACTCCTTTAGACTCAATTCGTTGTAAATATGCGAGGTCATCTTTATCATATAAAGTGATGCAAATTCCTTCTTCATTACCGTACCGACCAGTACGACCAGCCCGATGAAAGTAAAACTCTTCTTCCTTTGGTAAATCATAATTTATAACATGAGACACATTTTCTAAATCCATTCCTCTTGCCGCAATATCGCTAGCGACAACAACAGGAAATTCGTTAGCGCGAATTCGTTTCATCATGACTCGTCGCGTTGTAGAATCCAAGTCCCCGTGCAAAATTCCAACGGAAAATCCATTTTGTCCTAGTTCTTTATATACAAGATTAACATCTTCTTTTTTTGAGCAAAAAACGACTGCAAAATAGGGATTAATCGTGGTCAAAATACGTTTTACAATATCTACTCGAGACTTGTGTCTTGTAGGATAAGCAATATGTTTTACATTTTCGGATGTAATTCGCTTCCCGCTAAGATCAACAAGTTGGGGATCATTCATATATGTATGTAAAAAATGTTTAATTGCTTCAGGTAATGAAGCACTAAAAGCAAGAAACTGGAATTTGTGTTTCATTTTTGAAAGGATTTCTCCCACTTCATCTAAAAATCCTTGATCAAGAATCATGTCCACTTCATCTAATACAACTATTTTTGCCGAAGTAATATTGAAAGCATTTTGCTGGAATGCAATATCCCGAACTCTGCCCGGGGTTCCAATGACAATGTGAGGGGCTTCTTCAACTTGATCAATCATCTTGGTTCGTTCCAATCCACCTGATAGCAACCGAACGCGAATTTCTTTGCGCAATAAAACCAACTGTTGCAGCCTTTGAAAAATCTGCAAAGCTAGTTCCCGAGTTGGGGCTAAAATTACTGCTTGAACACGTGGTTCATCAACATCAATTTTCTCCAGAATGGGTAATAAAAACGCATGGGTCTTTCCACTTCCAGTTTCGGAGCGTCCAATAATATTTTTCCCCTTTAATGCTAAAGGGAGTACTGCTGCTTGAATAGGCGTGGGACTTCTAAAACCTTCTCGCTGAAGAGCATCCAATAAGAAGGGTTGTAAACGGTATTGAGAAAAAGAACTCATATCATCACATCCTTATTGTTTGATTATACATGATTACAAGAGAAAATATCAAAACATTCAACTCATAACAATCAAATTATCGTTGATGTGGTATTTGGAAATCGTTCGATGGTACAATACATATGAGGTGTGAGATATGAAAGTAATAGAAGTAAAACCCCAAGGATATTGTGGTGGAGTAAAGAATGCCATCGATTTAGCAAAAAAAACGCGAAAGCTCTTTCCAAAGAAAAAAGTATATATTTATGGACATTTAGTCCATAACAGTCATGTTACTGAAGCCCTTAAATCGATTGATATCATCACATTAGAACGAACGAATCACCTTCAAGAACTCCTTCAATCAATTCCAACAGGGATCATCATCACTACCGCCCATGGAACTAAAGATTCCGAAGTAACCATGATGAGACAATCTGGTTTTGAAGTAATTGATGGAACTTGTCCGTTTGTTTTACGAACAAGAAAAATACTCATTGAAGCCCTTAAAAATCAACAAACAATTATTTATATTGGGAAAAAAGGCCATCCTGAATCAGAAGCAATGGTTTCGCTTAATCCAAAAAGCATCTACTTAATAGAAAATATAAACGACATCGAAAATCTAGTGATCGATAAAAACATATCCTTAACCGTTACGAATCAAACCACTATGTCACAGCATGACA
>JBAYCP010000173.1:0-2704 GCA_041668665.1 Bacilli bacterium
AAGTAAGTGACCACAAGCGGAGGGACAAGCAACAAGGCGTCATACCATGGGACAAATCCCAGAGCAGCAATCATGATGAGGGGGAACAAGGAAGCAAGAATGCTTAAGACAAAACCCCAATACATTTTTGCGTGGAGTTGTTGCATGACTGGAACCGGAATATACTTCATGAATTCGGCAGATTTTCCCATCCGGGAGATGGCAGTAGAGGCAATCATATTGACACTTCCAAAAAAGAGTAGAACAGCAAAGCCAATCACAAAGGTCATCGGGTCGGACATGTTGAAGTGCAACATCTCCATCAATTGGGCAAGGTCTTCATCCGCACCGACTGCAGAGAAGGAAGCGGTAAAACTAATAATCATTATGATGGGAACAAGAATAACTACCAAGATAAGGTTAGAGAAATAGATTGGACTCCGTAGCATCAGTTTCCATTCAATGGCAATGTAGTTACGGAACAAAGGAGTTTTGCGGAGTTGTTCTTGCATCTGCGTTTGATTCAAAACTTTGCGTTTCGAGGCAGTCTCTCCTGTACCACGAATCGCATGCAGATAGAGAGGGCTTCCTCCGAGGAGGAAAGCAGCAACTACGACAGCATTAATAGCAAAGAAGAAAAGGCCATTCAGAATGCGCATTCCCAACTCGGGATGAATGAGACTTTGAATACCAGGAATGGTAAAGGGGAGATAGCGTGTCATTCCATACCCGATTTGATTGATCATGGCTGTTATGTTATCCGCAGCTTGAGCAGGATCCACTTCAATGGCCGAGAAGGTGCTTGAGAAGAGGAAACTCACCCCCATTGAGATGCCTAGCACAAGGAACATGGAAACATAGGTAAAGACATCTTTGTGTTTGGCGAGATTGACGTAGCGCATGAGTAAGGACAACAAAATTCCCAGCACAGAGGTAGGAAGCCAAGGGAGGGAGAACAAGGCTAAGAGGGAAAGAAGATAAAAATCAATCCCCGCTTGAACCGCCACTCCATATCCTAAGAAGATCGGTAGCAATAAAACGATTTCAATGATGTAGGTCATTACTAACGTCGTGATGTAACGCGCCGCAAGAATTTGCCAAGGTTTTAAAGGCAACGGGAGCAGCATGGCATTGTCACTGGATAAAAAGAAAACACTGATAATGGTAAAAATCGACATCACCAAAATGACAATCAAACTCATGGGGATGATTAAATACCACATTAAGGGATGTAAACCACTCGGTAATAACAGAGTAACCAATTCACGGACACCTAGATAAAGTGGAAAAGAAAGCGAAGCAATAATCAGCACAAATAGAATGCCGTAAAGCAACTTGTTTTGAGTTTTACTACGTTTGGGTTTTTTGCCTTGTTTGGTCGCAGAGCTGATGCCCACATTGTCATAGACAGTCTTCATCAGCACGCGAGTGAGCTGAAAGACTTTATTCATGATTGGTCATCTCCAAGAAGATTTTTTCCAGGCTGTCGGTACCGGCAAACTTTTCACGCATTTGTTCCATGGTGCCCGAAAACCGTAGTTGACCATGGTCGATAATGCCAATCCGATCGCATAGCTTTTCCGCTACTTCCAACACATGTGTGGAGAAAAAGACCGTATTTCCTTTACGAACATGTTCTTTCATCATTTCTTTGAGTAAATACGACGAGCGAGGGTCCAACCCTGTCATCGGTTCATCCAAAATCCAAACTTTTGGTTCATGAATCAGGGCGCCCATTAAGATAATCTTTTGACGCATCCCATGGGAATACGACTGAATGGTCGAGCCTAAAGCATCTTCCATTTCAAATTTCTTGGCCATATCATCAATTCGGGCATTACGTAATTCTTGGGGGACATCATAGATGTTCGCCATAAAGTTCAAATATTCAACGCCTTTTAAGCGCAAAAACATATCAGGAGAATCCGGAACATAGCCGAATTGCTTCTTGGATTCAATGGGATCACGTTCCACGTCAATTCCATTAATGGTAATCGAACCTTCATCATAATGGGTAATACCGACAATCATTTTAATCATGGTCGTTTTTCCAGCACCATTAGGCCCGATAAAACCAAAGATTTCGCCAGGACGAAGGTCCAACGATATTTGATTAACGGCTTTCACTTTCGAACCGTATTGTTTGCTGACATTGTGAATGGATATCATTTCTGCTCACCTCTTCGTTATTCTATCAAAAACATATTGAAATATCAATGAAGTTTTATGATGAGGGGGTCCGACGATGCTTGTTGAAACGCCGTAAGCGTAAGGCGTTGAGAACGACAGAGACGGAGCTAAAACTCATCGCAGCACCAGCAATCATCGGGCTAAGAAGAGGCCCTCCAAAGGCCGCAAGAATGCCCATAGCGACAGGGAGTGCGAGGACATTGTATGCGAAAGCCCAAAAGAGATTCTCTTGAATGATGCGTAAGGTGGCACGACTGAGGGCAAAGGCATGAACCACAGTCATGAGATCGGCGGACATGAGGACAACATCGGCAGCTTCGATGGCAACATCGGTACCGGTTGCGACAGCAAAGCCTACATGCGCTTCAGCCAAGGAGGGAGCATCATTGATACCATCTCCCACCATCCCCACGCGTTCTCCTTGCTGGACAAGGGAACGGATGATTTCTGCTTTTTGGTGAGGGAAGACTTGGGCATAAACGGTTTCAATTCCCAACTCGGCAGCGACAGCAGTGGCAGTCGCTTGTTGGTCCCC
>JBAYCP010000174.1:0-2685 GCA_041668665.1 Bacilli bacterium
CGTATGGCCTTAATTGGTGAAGAAGGGAATGGAAAAACTACACTACTTACCATTCTTGCGGCGAATAATTCTCCAGGGATTGAGTTGTTTGGTAGCGTTCATCGTCAAAAAGAACGCATTGGATGGTTAAAGCAATCATTATCCGACGAGGAATTAAAAATGACTCCACGTTCGTATTTATCGATGGAACTTGGGGAGCAGCACTTGCAGCAAATGGGAGGCGATTGGATTCGAACCCTTCATATGTTTGGCTTGAATAGGGAGCAGATCCTCTCTGATCGAATCTTATATACTTTTAGTGGTGGAGAACAAGTAAAAATTCAACTTCTTCGCTTGATGTATGGTTCATTTACGGTGTTATTATTGGATGAACCGACCAACAACTTGGATTTGGATACCTTATCTTTCTTTGAAGATTTTATGATTAAAGAAACTCGGCCCATTCTTTTTGTCAGTCATGATGAATGGTTGCTTTCTTCTTGTGCCAATCGTGTTTTGCATCTTGAGCACATTAAAAAGAAGCAAGAAGAGCGTTGGACTTTATTTAATGGCGGGTATGATAAATATATTAACAATCGTCAAATGTCATTAAATAAGCAAGACCAAGTGGCAACATATGAACGGAGAAAAAGAAAAGAAAAAATCGATAAACTTCAACAAATTCGGAGCAAAGTAGAATATCAACAAAATCAAGCAGTTCGAAATCCAACATTAGGAAGACTGTTGAAAAAACGAATGCATGTCATCCTCAGTCAAGAACGTCGGATGGAAAGGGAACCGCTGACACCCTATGCCATTTCCGAAGAAGAAATTGATTTGCGATTTCCACCTTCTATGGGTCTTCCTTCTCGTCGCCGTGTGCTCGAATTAGTGGATTTATCCATTAGTAGGGAAGGAAAAACCCTGTCGAAGAATATAAACCTCACTCTTATGGGAAACAGGAAAATGGCCATTATCGGTCGAAATGGTGTGGGGAAAACGACTCTTATTCGGGAAATACTTTCACATCTACAGGCCAATCAACTACGTGTTGGTTGGATGCCTCAAGTATACTCGCAAGTTTTGCCACTGGATAAGACTCCTGTCGAGTACTTGTCTTCCATCGCGGGTTATGATAAAACAAATCAGATTATGATTCGTAACCATTTGGGAGCCCTACATTTTCGCCCGGAGGAAATGATTACTCCCATACGACTTCGTTCTGGAGGTCAACAAGCTAAAATTATCCTTTTATCACTAGTTCTCAGGAATCCGGATATCTTAGTATTGGATGAGCCCACTCGCAATCTGTCTCCTTTGGCTCTTCCAACTATCCGTGCGCTGTTTGCTAGTTTTCCAGGGCCAATCCTTGCCGTAAGTCATGACCGTGCATTTCTTGCTTCTGTGTTTGATGAGATTTGGGAACTTACCGAAGTTGGACTTTATCAGTTAACAGAGATAGATTCAATTTTACAACCATTGTAGACGGAAAAATAGTGAAGATATGATATGATAGAAGTCGTATTCATGAGGAGGAAATGATATGGTAATTTTACATTGGGTGATTGGAATAGGTTTTTTGGTTCTTGCTGGTTTTTATTTTATTTGGACAGTTCAAAAGAAAAGCAAATATGCATTTTGGGCAGAATTAGGATTGTGGGTATTACTTGTCGTTCAGTTTGCAATCGGGTCGCTATCTCTAACTGATCCAAGTAGTTATCTTGGCCTAGGGATTTTGATTGCATTCATTGCACGAATCGTTGTTATCTTGCAAGGGCGCAAATAAAGTGATAGAGAATTAGAATGACTATGAAAGTTGGAATGATTTCACTCGGGTGTGCAAAGAATCTTGTTGATTCAGAAATGATTCTCGGAATGCTTGAATCTGGTGGAGCAGAGATTGTAGCAAAACCCGAAGCTGCTGACTTAATCCTTATTAATACTTGTGGATTTATTCAAAGTGCGAAAGAAGAAGCCATTCGCACAATTTTTGATATGATTCCTTACCGTACAAGATCGAAAAGAATAATTGTGTTAGGTTGCTTGTCTCAACGCTATCAACAAGATTTGTCTGTCGAAATCCCTGAAGTTGATCGCTTTGTTCGTTTGGATGAATATGGGCGTTTGGGAGAGATTATTCAAGAAGTTATGGGAATTTCAACCGAGAAGTCTCTTTTTCCTGCAATGGATTTTTCACACCGTTTGCTTTCCACACCACCTCATTGGGCTTATGTTCGAATTGCCGATGGATGTGATAATTGCTGTACTTACTGTGCGATTCCACTTATTCGAGGGTCTTTTCATTCACGACGAATCACTGATATTTATGAAGAAACGAAAAAGTTGGTTCAAGAAGGTCGAAAAGAGATCGTTTTAATCGCACAAGATACCACTGCCTTTGGGAAAGAGAACGGCGAATCTCTCTCCGACCTTCTTCGTGTTCTTTCACCTTTGAAAGGATTAGCGATGCTACGTGTTTTGTACCTTTATCCTCATGAAGTTAACGAAGAATTAATTGAAACCTTTGCGACTTTGCCTAATGTTGCCCCTTATTTTGATCTTCCTATTCAGCATGCAGACAACCATGTTCTTCGTCGTATGAATCGACGCGACACTCAAGAAGGCTTGCGTCATCTGCTTCAATCAATTCGCCAACGCATTCCCCATGCCATTTTGCGGACCACAGTGATGGTAGGATTTCCTGGA
>JBAYCP010000175.1:0-2677 GCA_041668665.1 Bacilli bacterium
GCACTTTGTACCCTTTTCGTAGCGATGTAGCTTCCTTCTCTTGAAGCGATAGGACATACGAAAGAATCGGAGTGATCTCGATGATATCCTCCCCATTTCGAATTCGAAAAGAGGAGGATATTGTCGAAATCACTCCGACTCTTTCGTATGTTCTATCGCTTCAAGAGAAAGAAGCTACATCGCTACGAAAAGGGTACAAAGTGCGACGAACCACTTCAAATCCCATCCATCGACGCTTTCAAAAAGAAAGTAGCATCCTTTCTTTCTTAGTGACTCAACACTTTATGGAAGAAGATGCGTTTGAGTTGTTGGATATTCAAGAACGCTATCACACGTATGAAGAATATCTCGATGCCATCCAGTTTGATTCGCTTTCGATGGAAGGATTGTTGGACTACTATCATGATGCCACCATGTTTTCATTAACAACTCCCTATCAAGACGAATACTCTCATGAGCATCCCTATGGAATTTATTCGATTTCTCCTAATGATGCTAAGCGAGCCTATCAAAATGTCCAACAAGAAGGATTATCCCAATTAGCTCAGTATTATGAAATGTTTACGGAGGAAGAGAAGCAATCTCTACCTCCTTATAAGCAGTTGCTACAAACAATTGAAGAAGAAACACGAGAGCATTGGGATCGAGTTGTCCATCAACTCCTTCCTCAAGAGGATAGTCCCTTTATCCATGACCAGATGATGATGGGGAAGACGCGCTTTCATAAGCCGCAAGCATTATGGCACTTCTACCATCACTATTCCATGATGGTCTCCACCTATCAAGTGGCCTTAGAAGCCATGCAACAAAACACGATGAAGAAAGACCTTCATGCAATCTTCCTAAATCCGTTGTATGCCCCTTTAAAGACTAGTCTCATAAAAACCGAGATTACTTTCTCGTGGCACTGCACGACATCCTCTCAACTATCCATTGTTTATTACTTTGCATGGAATGACGCAACCAAACATTGGCTCCAACAATTCAAAAATGACTATGAACTACGAACCATGGAAGATTTAGCATTCTATCGTAACGATACTCTTCTGTTTTCTTCCTGCACCCATGAAGGGTTTCATGTGGATTGTCGAAAAAAGTAATTGAGTAATGGATAAACTGTTTGAGCGATGCTAATTGCATTGTTGTCACAATTTATTCTTTTCATCCATCATTTGTTATGATAAGGTAAAAGAAGTTCAATTTCATGAGCGAATTATCACTGGAATGATGCTTTTCAATGGTGAGTTGATAGAGAGACGAGGAGGAAATGCAATGAAAGAAGTAATTCGTCAGTTAAATGAATTTCGTGATGCTCGGCAGTGGCGGCCGTTTCATACCCCTGAGAATTTAGCGAAATCCATTGTATTAGAAGCAGCAGAACTCTTAGAGAACTATCAATGGGGTCCGGATGATGCGGATATCGAAAATGTTAAAGAAGAGATTGCCGATATTATTACTTACTGCATCTTTCTATGTGAGCATTACCATTTTGATTTTAAGACCATTATCTTAGAGAAGATGGTTAAGACCGGAAAGAAATATCCGGTCAAAGAATCGAAGGGAACATCAAAGAAAATGGATTGTTTCGAATAATCTATTTATCCTATTATCAATCATAGAATCAAATTATGACCTTTATTCTTTCTCTATTTTCTTAGTTGATCCCACGATCATTAGTATCAAAAGACCACTTTTGTTTACTAATCAGCATTTTAGGGGTTATGATAAACAAGAAAGGGAGGGAAAGCAGATGGAACTTCGACAAGCTATCGATGAATTCGCCCAAAAATACTTACAGATACTCTATAAGAACGAGCGAACCTATTCGCCATCCTTTGATACCTTTACTGCCGATTGTGAGGCACTTCATTTTGAACTAGTTGATTATCGTGAGGCGTTTCAAAGTTGGACGCCTTTTCATTGGTACCACCATGAAATGGATGAGGAAAGTCGAATGGAAGCCTTGCATACCATGGGTTCCACCCTTTATTCTTACTGGATAAAGGAAGGCCAATCCATCTCACGTGATGGACAGTTTCACTTCAAACATCGTAATTGGATGCTACGAGCGTTGTTGGCTATTGCTGATGTCGCCTATGAACGAGACGAGAAGTATCAAGAACAAGCTCGTGCCAACGAAGCTTCCCATGTAACGCGCATCACCTTAGAAGTTGCCCACAATACCACGATGGAGCATGATGAGCCTGATGGCTCCCATAAAGAGTATGTGCATGATTCCTATGAAACCCTCACCCTGGATTATGAGACCGATACGGTGGAGATGTATCATTACATTGGACTGGAATGCAGTATTTATCGTCGTTATCATGCCTATTATGCAGTCTCAGGTTTCCTCGATGATTGTGTTCCTGAATCCTTTCTTGTGGAATCCAAAGACCCTTTGGTGCAAGAAGATGTTCTCCATCAGAAGGTTTATGCCATGCGAGTGGAGTTTAATCATCAGCCTCCGGTGCTCCATACAGGAACGTATGATACTCGTGGACTGCCACAAGGATTTCAAACCTTCCTACGAGAATTGAAAGATACACTAGGATTCTATGAATCCTTTGAAATCATGGATGTGAAGCTATTAGACGAAAGCCCTAAGGAAGAACGAGTGTTCAATTAACAAAGATATTGATAGAAGGAGTGGAAAGGCATTTCCCTCCTTTTTTGA
>JBAYCP010000176.1:0-2663 GCA_041668665.1 Bacilli bacterium
CCCCCTCTCTATCGTATAATAAACCCATATCGAGGAAAGGATGATCTTCATGGATGCTGCGACCTTATGGAATCACTATACGAAGGATCCTACCCTCTCTTATACGGCTTGGTCGTTTGGGGCAGTTCCGGATAAACTTGCAGCCCTTGTGGTAGCAGGTACCAAACAAGCCACCACTTCTCTTTATGAGCTCTATGCCGTTGATCAAGAACCTCTCCCCATGGTAGGCGGGTACAGTGTCATCCTTAATAGTAAAGAAGAAGCTGTCTGTATTGTCCAAACAACCAAAGTGACCATTCTCCCCTTTCAAGAAGTGACCGAAGCCATGGCCGACATCGAAGGCGAAGGAGATCGTTCCTTAGCCTACTGGCGAGACGTTCATCTTGAGTTCTTTCAAGAAGAAGCGAAAACCATTGGAAAAACGTTCGATGAATCCATGTTCGTAGTCTTTGAAGAATTTCAATTAGTCTATCCCATCTAAAAGAGGAGGGTTTCCCTATGAGTCGTCGTGATATCCGCTTCTTAATGCGTCACTCTGATCCTTATGACCTTCCAGGGACGGATGAATGGTTTTGGCGTGCAATGAAGGCAAATGCGCTCGCCCAAGCGAAGGGATGTCCGGATTATCAGCGAATCCTAGAGGAAGCTCACTTTCATCCAGACTCCATTCAATCGATGGAGGATTTGGTGCACCTTCCAGTGCTCCCCACCCTTTACTTGAAACATCATGAACTTTTATCCATGCCACAATGGAAATTACTCATTAAGGCCACTTCTTCGGGAACCTCGAATGGGTTAAAGAGTAAGTTAGGCTTTGATTGTCGCTCCTTGTTACGAGGAGCGACGATGATCCATCGTTTGTTTCGAGTTCATCATCTGTGGTCCTTTCGTCCTGTGGTGTATGCCATCTTTGGGTATGAACCCCATAAAGACAATCAAGTCGTTATTGCAAAATCCACCTATGGCTTTACCTTCTTAACACCGGCTCGTAAACGTGTCTATGCCTTACGCTGGACCAAAGAAGGTTATCAATTGGATCTTGAAGGCATGAAGCAAGCGCTGATCCAAGCTGATGCCAAACAAATTCCCGTCCGAACCGCAGGCTTCCCGGCGTATACGTATTTCTTGTTGCAGCAAATGCAACAAGAGGGCATTCGTCTCCATCTCCCCAAAGGTTCCAAGGTTACGGTGGGGGGCGGATGGAAACAGTTTTACACCGAGCAAGTCGATAAAGCCTCGTTTTATCGATTAGTCGAAGAAGTGCTCGGCATCCCTGAAGCGGACTGTGTGGAGTTTTTCTCGGCTGTCGAACACCCCATCGTTTACATCGATTGCCGTCATCATCATTTTCATGTCCCGATTTATTCACGGGTCATCATTCGTGATCCCGATACCCTTGAACCACTTCCCCCTGGACAAGTGGGTTTAATCAATCTCCTTACTCCCCTTGTCGATAGTGCCCCCTTACTATCGGTTATGACTGATGATTTAGGCATCCTCCATACCGAAGGTTGCCCCTGTGGGGAAACAAGCCCTTGGTTGGAAGTCCTCGGACGCGTGGGAGTCCACGATGTCGTGACCTGCGCCCAAGGTGCCGAAACACTCTTAACGAAAGGAGAGGAAGAAGTATGATTTTGTATCAAGGAAAACGTTATGAAAATAGCGAACAAGCTCGTCTTCTTGCGGAACTCCCCACTCAGTGTTATCATACCCTCGTTCATGCTCCTTCGCTGACCCCCAACCAAGTCATTGAGGCCTGTGATCAACTTGTCCAGCAGGTTCGCTCCGGACATTACGACTCGATCATCCTTCCCCTCCTCCAAACCCATGGTCTCAGTGAGACCGATTTACAACGTCATCTTGCCATGATGACACGGGATGCTTTGGAACAGAAATTGGAAGTTGAACTCGGCTCCCCTTCCTTGGAGTTGTCGCCACTCCCCAGTGGAACGAAACGCGCGTATGCCCCGTTAGGTATTCTGCTCCACATTGCCGCTGGCAATGTGGAAGTCTTACCAGCGTATTCAGTGATCGAGGGTTTATTAACCGGGAATATCAATCTTTTAAAACTCCCGCGCGGCGATCAAGGTCTTTCCATCCTTTTGTTGGAAGCCTTACTCCGATTCGAACCCTTGCTCCAGGAGTATGTCTATGTCTTTGATGTTCCATCGACCGATTTCACGAGTCTTCAACAACTCGCAACGCTCGCGGATGGCATTATCGTATGGGGCAGCGATGAAGCAGTCCAAGCCACTCGTTCGCTTGCTCCCATCAATAGTACAATCATCGAATGGGGTCATAAACTATCCTTTGCCTATGCCTCTTCCGATGCCAGTGATGATATGCTTTATTCCTTTGCCCATCATATCGCCTCGACCAATCAACTATTATGCTCCTCGGCACAAGGTATCTATGTCGATACCGATTCGCGTGAGGAACTGGATCAATTTGCAGCACGCTTCTTTCCCATCCTTCAAATTGTTGCGACCGCCTATCCTCCCATACCTATTGGTATTCGTGGTCAGCATGCCATTCAACGCCGCTACGAAGAACTTGAAGCTTACCAAAGTGGCAAAAAACTTTGGGCGGCTCCCGAGGTCAGTGTCATGACCAGTGAAGACTCCAAGCTGGAACTATCGTGGCTCTACCGCCATGTCTGGATC
>JBAYCP010000177.1:0-2655 GCA_041668665.1 Bacilli bacterium
CATTGAATTCAAAGGTGGCTTTGAAATTCTTTATCAGGTACTTGACCAAAACGGTGATGAATATGCTCAACGTGACAAAGCAGCAGCTACTGCTTCGGCCGCTGAGGTTATTGCTAATCGTGTGGATATTGCCGGCGTAAAAAACCCCCAAATTACCATTGAAGGCGATGATATGATTCGAGTAACCATCGCATCAAAAACTGAATCAGACACTCGAGATCTTCGCGAATTAATCTCTTCCAATGCTGTCATTACCTTTCGCGATACCAATGATAATTTAATGGCTACCGCGGATGAACTTCTCACGGAGAATGGAGCCCAATTAGACTATCAAGATGGAAATCCTGTTGTATCGTTAAAAATTCGAAATAGTGACTTGTTTGCTGCGATTACCTCTCAAATTAGTTCGTCAGAGAATAATCGACTTGTTATTTGGTTAGGTTATCAAGAAACCTATCCAACTCCCATCGAGTACAATGGATCCACCTTCTCAGGAGATCGATATGCAGATATTGAAACCAACCCTACTGCTGCAAAAAGAATTGTATCCGATGCAACAGTTAGTCAAACTTTCTATTCAGACGTCATTATTACTGGTTCCTTTGATGCCGAACAAGCAAAACTAATGGCCGATATGATTCGCGCCGGCTCCATCAATTTCTCGCTGAGTGAACTATCCGTTACCTCCATCGGTGCGACATATGGAAGCCAAGCATTTACTCAATCGTTAATTGCAGGTATGATCGGTTTAATTGCTGTATCGATTTTAATGATTGTTTTCTATGGTTTGGCAGGAGTTGCATCGTCCGTAAGCCTCATCGTTTATGTGATAGGAGCTCTCGTTGTATTTAACCTTCTAAAAGGAGAATATGGTCCCGATACCATTGCCGCTACTGTCATTGGAATTGGTATGGCGGTAGATGCTAATATCATTTCCTTTGAACGAACTAAAGATGAACTACTCAAGGGAAAACCATTACGCCGAGCATTCGAAGAAGGTAATAAGAAATCATTATCCACCATTCTTGACTCCAACATTACAACATTGATTGCTGCTTTCTCTCTTTATCTATTTGGAACGAGAACAGTAAAAGGCTTTGCGTCAATGCTCATTATTTCTATTGCATTAACCATGGTTATTATGGTCATCCTTTCCAAATTCTTGTTGTCTCTACTATGTCAATCAGAAATGATGCAGAAACATCCTAATTGGTTTGGAGTACGCGTCAAAGATATTCCTAATGTAACAAAAGGGGAGTCTCAACGATATTTCGGCCGTTTTGCTAAATTCGATTTTATGAAATATACTAAAAAAGCTTCATTAGCCTCCGTTGGACTTATTGTCATTACCATGATTGGTGCAGTGATTTTTCAATTCACATCGGGAAGTCCATTTAACTTAGGGCTTCAGTTTACAGAAGGAACGAAACTTTATTTCCGAACTACGGATGTTAATCTTTCAACTCAAGCTGGTGTTTATGACTTCTTTGAGGATGATGCAGAATTAAATATTGTCCCTGATTTAGTGGTTGTAGGCAGTGAAGTTATCACCCTCGACCCAACAACGATTGATATTCACTATGAGCTTCTAGAAAATGCTACTTTGAATGGAGTCGATTTGACGGTATACACGGTTTCAGTAAACTTCAAGCAACAGCTTCCTCAAACCATTATTGAGTACCTTGATACTCATTTCCAAACTGAGCAAGAATCGTACGAATCGATTTTCCAAACCAATTATACATTGAACTTTGTCTCTCCGATTGTTGCTCAAAAAACGGTGCAAAACGCACTGCTATCTGTCTTATTGGCTTCCTTATTTATAGTTCTATATGTTGCGGTTCGCTTCCGCTTTACCTACTCGGTAGCAGCCATCGTTGCATTGCTCCATGATGCGCTAATTACACTCGGAATTTTTGCCATATTCAGGATCGAATTGAATATCGAATTTGTTTCCGCAATTCTTGCAATCATCGGTTACTCCATCAATGATACTATCGTGGCATTCGATCGCTTACGAGAAAATATCAATGAGGCTGGCGATCGCAATAAATTAGACTCTAATGTACGTCGATTAATGATTAATCAATCGTTGCAACAAACGATTGGAAGATCCTTGATGACAACGGTTTCAACCTTACTAACCGTCATCTCTTTGTTAATCCTAGGAAGTCGCGCAAGTGTCAACTTCAACATTGCGATGCTTGTAGGACTGATTGCGGGAACCTTTTCTTCCATTTATATTGCACCCACGCTATGGCTCTTCCTTGAGGACAACTATGAATCCTTCCGTAATCGCCGTCGTGCGACCCGCACCAAAGTGGCAAAACCAACTGGAGAACCGGAAGAATACGTATTCTTTGGAATCAACGACTAATCAAAAGAGTGGAGTTCCACTCTTTTTCCTTTCGAAAATAGTTAATGCAAGCACGCATTGCTTTTGTTAAAATAAGAAATGTATCAAAGGGGACAAAGAACTATGAATTTGAAAGACTATATTGCCGAGATTGCCGATTTTCCATCACCAGGGATTCTCTTTCGTGATATCACTCCA
The DNA here is from genome assembly GCA_041668665.1 of Bacilli bacterium. GTDB lineage: Bacteria > Bacillota_I > Bacilli_A > RFN20 > UBA1709 > JBAYCP01. The sequence continues at coordinate 2,555 of JBAYCP010000177.1, forward strand.
TTAATGAATGATGGAAAAGCATTTCATTATGCCAGCGAACAAATTATTGCATTTGCAAAAGAGCAAAACATTGATATTGTCGTCGGTCCTGAAGCCCGCGG
>JBAYCP010000178.1:0-2647 GCA_041668665.1 Bacilli bacterium
AAGCCCTTATATCGCGAAATTCGAAATATTAACGACTACTTTTTTGAAAAGGAGGACAATGAATGAGTTCCACTTATAAAGGATTTCGTCCCGACTGGTATGAAGTCCCACCTCCTTCTCAATCGTATCGTTCCATTTTTAAATGGGGAGACCCTAAATACAATCGAGTCCCTAAAGAATCTCTCTATCGAATGATGAAAGAAACCTTCCAGATGACCGATGATGATTTCAAAGCACCCAGAGATCTAGGATTAGACACTGTTGATATCCAACGACCATGTTCTATGGCACCCGACCTTCTCGCTGCTTTCACGCAAATCGTTGGAGATGATGACATAAAAACCGATGAATATACTCGTCTTTCAGTCTCTTATGGTAAAACCATGTATGATTTGTTACGATTGCGAAAACACATCGTTGAAAATATTCCCGAAGTGGTTCTCTACCCCGATTCGAAAGAAGAAATTGAGAGGATTGTAAATCTATGCGCCACACACAAAATCCCGGTGTATGTTTATGGTGGAGGAAGTTCGGTTACACGTGGTACCGAATGCATGAAAGGTGGAATTTCACTCGACCTGCGACCTCATTTTCATGAAGTTATTGAATTTAATGAAACCAATCAAACTATTACTGTAGAGTCGGGAATGAGCGGGCCTAAACTTGAACATATTTTAAATCATGCTCCTTCTCTTTTCGGTGCAAAAAGGGCTTATACATGCGGACACTTCCCTCAGTCGTTTGAATACTCTGTCGTCGGAGGTTGGGTCGTCACTCGTGGAGCAGGTCAAAACTCTACTTATTATGGAAAAATTGAAGATTTAGTGCTCGGCCAAGAGTATTCAACTCCAATTGGTCCCATCAAAAGCGACTCGTATCCTCGCAAAGCAACCGGTCCATCCATTGATCAAATTATGATGGGAAGTGAGGGAGCTTTTGGCGTACTTACTCATGTAACCCTACGATTCTTTCATTATAATCCAAAGAACCATCTCCGTTTTTCTTACATGTTCTCTTCTTGGGAGAGCGCAAGGGATGCTGCTCAAGAAGTCATGCAAGGAGAGTTTGGAATGCCCTCTGTTTTTCGCCTCTCAGATCCCGAAGAAACGGATATGATGATGCGACTTTATAATATTGATGAGACGCCGCTTGAGCCTTATTTAAAGATGAGGGGTTTTGAACCAATGAAGCGGTGCCTGCTACTCGGATTTACAGATGGCGAACGCGGATATTGTCGTAATGTTGTAAAAAATATTCGTCGTGTTTGTCGAAATCACGGAGCAATATCTCTTACCGGTTACCCAACAAAATCATGGGAAAAGGGTCGTTTTACGGACCCCTATCTTCGAGACACAATGCAAGATTATGGTGTAATGACAGATACTTTAGAATGTGCAGTAAGCTGGGACAATATGAATGAAGTTTATCATTCAGTTCGTGAGTATTGCAAATCACGCCCCAATACTATATGTTGCACCCATCTTTCGCACCTATATCCTCAAGGAGCAAACCTATATTTTATTTTTATTGCTAAGATGACTGAACTCGATGATTTTTTAAGTTACCACCGAGGCATTCTGGACCACATTCAACAATCAGGTGCTGCAATGAGCCATCACCACGGAATCGGCAAAATGTTTGCCCCCTGGCTTGAAGGACAAATTGGAGAAAATCAAATGAATGTCTTCCGCACCTTAAAGCATCATTTTGACCCCGATAATATTATGAATCCTGGTGGAACACTAGGTCTTGATTTGGACGAGTCAGAAAAACGCTACCTCCGAACCAAATGGTAATCAAACCCCCTGACTCATACAAATCAGGGGGATTTTTTATTTCATCTTTTGATACACCCTTGCTTCAAAAGGCGCCAATTCCAGTGAATCTCGAGGGGTAGAATATGTCGATAGTATTAATTGATATTTTGAATAGTCGAGTTCTTTCGGAAAAGAAAAACGAAGGATTGAGGAACTAAAATTCGCAACAATTACGAGAGAATCATTCTCACAATTTCGGGAATACATGTATATTTTTCGATGGTTTCGAAAATGTAGACGATAATCACCATGCTTGACCACCGCTAGGGATTTGCGCAGTCGAAACATTTTTCGATAGAATTGAAGCACAGAGTTTGAATCATGCTCTTGGGCTTCTACATTAATCTCATGGAAATTGGGGTTTACTTGAATCCACGGTTCAACTGTTGAGAACCCTGCATACTGATCGTTACTCCACTGCATCGGAGTTCGTGCATGATCACGGCTCTTTCGGCGAATAGCCCACATGATATACCATTTAGGAATATGGAGACGACGGCTCAAACGATAAATGCTAAGTGTTTCAGTATCCCGATATTGATCCAATGTGTTAAAAGGGGCATTGGTCATTCCCAATTCTTGTCCTTGATAAATATAGGGAGTCCCTTGATGAAAATACATCGCGACCGCAAGCATTTTAGCACTTTCAATGCGAAAACTAATGGAAGAAGTATGAAATCTACCCACGGAACGAGGTTGATCGTGGTTTTCCCAATATAAACTGTTCCATCCTTGGTGCTCCATCATACACTTCTGCCATTTTTCCATGACTTTCTTAAAACGGACCAAGGAAAACGGACGCATAAGCCATTTGATACCCCCAAAATTAT
>JBAYCP010000179.1:0-2630 GCA_041668665.1 Bacilli bacterium
AGAAGGCACCGGTTTGAAACAATTGTTTCTCATCAAAAAGATTGGTGGTTTCTTAGAAGTCGTTCAAGGCGTGAAAGCGAAAGTTCGCGAAGGGTTTGCAAAAAAGATGCATGCCGGAACCTTAGGCGAAACACTCGCCTTTGCCTTGCACCAATTGGATCGTGTGGAAAAGGCAGAAATGCTAGGGAAACTTCTCATCGCCTTGATGGAAGAAGATATGGAAGAACATGAATTTTGGCGTTATGTCCATCTTCTTCAAGGACTGGCGTATGAAGATCTTCTTGCGTTGGATCAGTTGGAAGAAGAAGGGAGCTATGATCCTAAGGATCATCTTGCGTATGTTCAATCCGGATTGTTGGTCATGGATCTGAAAGCGGTTTATGAACAAGAAGTCTCTCATAATTTAGGGATTGAACACCGTTATCATGTGTCGCATCATGGCATCATGCTGCAACAACTTTTCTTTGCAAAGAAGCCCCCAGAAGCCATCAAGGTTGAAAAACCAGCGAAGAAAATCAAACCCGAGAAAATCAAGAAAAAAGAGGAGCCCGTTCCACCTGCCGAACCGCTTCCCCTTAGGGAAGAAAAAGAACTCATCGAACCTGAAAGCCCAAAGACAGAGGAATAAACCCTCTGTCTTTTGTTCGTTTATAAGATCCATTGGTGAAGAATCACCAAACAAACCAATCGATAATCGTTGGGAAGTGACAATGATTCCTCGCTTTTCTTTCTTTATAATGGAAGTTAGTATAAAGGAGTGTATCATCATGAAAATACTTTGGAAGAATGCTTTCCTTGTGCATGAACAAGAACTTGTCAATTTAGTGGCGGAAGGTGGGGCAGTTCGGCGTGCGGACACGATTGATTTCGAAACGGCCGATCACATCGAAGATCTTGAGGGGCGTTTGGTCCTACGGGGCTTTGCGGATACGCATCTTCATCTCGACAAGGCTCTGATTGGTGAAAAGGTCATCAACAAAAGTGGCACCCTTTATGAGGCCATTCAAATCATGTCGAAGTATAAACCGACAATGAGTGAGGAAGACATTGAACAACGGATGCGCCAAGTGATTGAATGGGCGCACGCCAATGGGACACGTTTCATGCGCACCAACATCGATATCGATGAAAACATCCAGTTACGCTCCTTGAATGTCTTTCAAAAACTGCAACGAGAATATCAAGGAACAATGATTCTTGAAAGCGTTGCTTTTCCTCAAGAAGGCTTCTTACAAGATAATCAGAACTATGCTTTTTTGGAACAAGCTTTGCAAGCAGGAGCTAATGTTTTAGGAGGTATTCCAGCGTTTGACCATGACCCTTTGTTGCACCTTAAAAAAATGATGGACTTAGCCAAACGCTATGATGTCGATGTGGATGCTCATATTGATGAAACGGATGATCCTACCTCCTTAACTTTACGGGATTTGGCACGTCTCACCAAAGAATATGGCTACGAAGGTCGAGTGACCGCTGCCCATTGTTGTTCCTTAGCAGCCAATGATCCTGAGGTGGTGGATGCCATCTTACAAGAGGTTCATGACGCGCAAATGACCATTGTTCCTTTACCAAGCACCAACCTCTATTTGCAAGGACGAGAAGACAAGAAAAATGTTCGTCGTGGGATTGCACCGATTAAAAAAATGGTGCATGACTTTACAATTAATGTTGCCATTGGCTCGGACAATGTCCGCGACCCCTTTAATTGCTTTGGCAACGCCAATCCTTTGCAAAGCGCCCTCATCGCAGCGCATGGAGCACAGATGGGGGGAACTCAAGACTTTGATGCCTTGTTTGCAGCCATCAGTATCAATGGCATGAAGCTTATGCATTATGATCCCGCTGTAGAAGGTTCGGAGTTCTTCATTGTCGTGGATGCCCATTCTGCTCGTGAAGCGATTATTGGAGTAAGACCTCTCTATGGGACTTATGAAGCTGGCGTTTTTTCGAAAGCCTAAGATTGCACTGCGTTTAGGAGAAGCAACTCTTGGCGCGGTGTTACGGGGGCTTGGTTGTGGTTTATTAATTGTGGCGGGTCTAGGCGGTGATCCCATCACCTTATTCAACGCAGGCCTACAACTTCAACTTGGTTGGGCGTTACCCGATGTATTTTTATTGGTGAATGTCGTGGTGGTGGCCCTAATCCTCGTGGTAGATTATCATAAGATTCACCTCGGAACGTTGATTACCACTTTTATGATTGGTCAAGGCGTGGTGATTGCCTCCTGGTTTCCTGTCTTGGATGTCTTAGGAAGTATTGGTTATTTTGCATTAGCAATTATTGTCTCTGCCATTGGGATTGCATTGTATGCGCACGCCAATGTGGGCTTATCGCCCCAAGAAGGCATTATGATGATTCTCCATGAGAAACTAAAAAAGCCCATCCGCTATTGCAAGATGGGGCAAGACGCTGTGCTGTTTCTTCTTGGTTGGATGCTAGGGGGACCGATTGGCGTTGGGACCGTGATTTCCATGGTGGTGATGGGGCCCCTAGTAGAACGGTTGTATCGCCGACTCAAGCCCTATGCCTCATGAAGATCCATCAAGTTGATATGAACATATAAGGCAAGATACAAATCAAAGAAATGACTCTTTTCATTGTCGAGACGGTAGCCAAGTTTTTCGGCGAC
>JBAYCP010000180.1:0-2615 GCA_041668665.1 Bacilli bacterium
CACTTTGGCTAGCTATGAAAATCTAATGCCTGCGGTACATTTACCGGTTCAATCAGGGGATGATGAGATCTTGCGGCGGATGGGAAGACGCTACACCGCTTCTTCTTATCTTGCCTTATACAACTCCTTGCGTCTTGCCTTACCTCAAGGGTCGATTACCACCGATATTATTGTAGGCTTTCCTGGAGAAACCGAAGAACAATTTGCCCATACCCTAGCTCTTGTGGAGCAATGTCAATTTGATGCTGCTTATACCTTCCTTTATTCTCCTCGTGAAGGAACTCCAGCTGCCAAAATGGTCGATGATGTTCCCTTGGAAGTGAAAAAAGCACGGTTTCAACGCTTGACAAAAGTCGTTGCAACAGCCGCTCATCAACGCAATCAAGCCTATCTCCAGCGAATTGTTCCCGTCTTAGTGGAAGGGCCTTCCAAACGGAATCCCTCGATTTTATCGGGGTATAGTGACACCAATAAACTTGTGAATTTTAAAGGAGACCCCGCCACGATCGGCACCATTGTCCCCGTCAAGATTACAGCGATTAAATCTTGGACATTGGAAGGAGAGATGGTTCATGAATGAGACGGTCAAGCAAGCCGCGCGACTCCTCCACCAAGCATTACAAGATGATCCCTTGATTCAAGAATACAATCGCTTGGCTGCTTTGATTCAAACCCATCCTCATATTCAGCAACAAGAAACTCAACTCAAAGAAATGCAACAAGCGATGGTTCATTTGCTGGATGAACATCAGGAAGAAGCTTATCAAAAGAAAGTTGTGGAATATCAGCAAGCGAGAGCAGCTTTTGATGAAAATCCTTTGTTACACAATTACCTTGAACTGAAGGAAGAAGTCAATGATTTGATGCAAGAACTTGCGACGCTGTTAAATACCTTTGATTCTGCTTGTGACGAATAACCTAGTCATAATAAAACAGCAATCCGTCGTGATTGCTGTTTTTTCTTAATGAGGTTGTCCTGTTTGGTAGCGTTGCACCAATTGCCATGTCTTTTCCAAAAAACGGCTGGCAAGTTTTAACCATTCAGGTTCTTCCTTATGCAGTTTCATACGAATCCTTCCTCCGCGATAGGAAAGAAGCAGGTGATTGGATAATTGATTGGCAATGCGAAACAAATCAATTCCAATCCCATCATAGGAAGAAAACATCGGAGTAAATACAATTTCATATGCGGTGGCACTATCTTTGACTTCTTCCACCAACTCGTTGCGAAGCGTAAGCTCTAAACGACGTTTTTCAAGTAACAACTCCACACTCAGTGGGAGTTTACCATACACATCTCGCATCATTTCTTGTAGCGTCGATAGGCCTTCCAAATCTTGAATAGCATCGATTTTCTTATACAATTCAATTTTATCCAAGTCATCATTGGTATAAGGCTTTGGAATGTACGCATCGACTTGTAAAGGACGTGGGACTTCAGGCTCTGGAGTTGGAATTCCCGTCCGCTTTTCTTCGATGGTTTCTTGAAGCAATTGAAGATACAAGTCAATCCCAACGGTATCAATGAAACCTGCTTGTTCGGCACCAAGAATATCACCAGCGCCTCGAATCGAAAGATCACGCATCGCAATGCGATAGCCACTCCCAAGTTCCACAAACTCTTTGATGGCACGTAAGCGTTTAATGGCTACTTCGCTGAGCTGCTTGCGTGGTCGATACAAAAGATACGCATAGGCAAGACGGTCGCTACGTCCTACCCGTCCTTTAATCTGATAGAGTTGAGCCAATCCAAAGGTGTCAGCTCGATCCACGACAATGGTATTCGCGTTGGGAATATCAATCCCATTTTCAATGATGGTCGTACAAACCATGACATTGGCTTCACCTGCTTGGAAGCGAATCATCGCATCTTCAATATCATCCCGATCCATTTGCCCATGAATGATAATAATGTTGGCTCCTGGAATTTGTTTTTGCAGGGTTGCGGCAATGCCTGGCAACGCATCAATCTCATTACAAAGGTAAAAGACTTGCCCACCACGTCCGAGTTCTCGTTCAATAACTTCTTTGATTAAGCGAGGATTTTTCTCCATGACATACGTTTGAACGGGTAAACGGTGGAGCGGTGGAGTTTCAATTTGTGAGAGATTGCGAACCCCAAGCAACGCCATTTGCATGGTGCGAGGAATGGGGGTGGCACTTAATGTTAACACATCAATGTTCCGTTTCAGTTCTTTGATTTTTTCTTTATGCTCCACGCCAAAGCGTTGTTCTTCATCCACAATCAGCAACCCTAAATCACGAAATACTAGGTCATTCGACAATAAACGATGGGTGCCAATGACCATTGACAGTCGTCCTTCTTTGAGATCACTCAAGGTCTTTTTTTGAACGGCAGGGGGAACGAATCGACTTAACATCCCGATGCCAATGGGAACGTTTTGAAAGCGTTGTTTGGCCGTCTCATAATGCTGACGGGCAAGTAAGGTCGTTGGGCATAAAAATGCGACCTGCTTGCCTCCTAGAATGGCTTTGAACGCTGCCAAAAAAGCCACTTCTGTTTTTCCAAACCCAACATCGCCACAGAGCAAACGATCCATCGGATAAGGCTGTTCCATATCCGCTTTAATTTCCGCTAAACTACGCAGTTGATC
>JBAYCP010000181.1:0-2613 GCA_041668665.1 Bacilli bacterium
CACCACGACTTGACCTGCATAGGCATCCATGCGTTGGTCAGCGCCATCAATACGTGTCGCACGATATTCATAAAAGCCCATAGGATCCCTCCTTATTGAGATGGTCCTCATGAGTATTGTCCCATTGAATGGGATTTGTCGTCAAGCAAAACACTATTTTTGGACCTTAGAATCATCCTTTATCGAGGTTCTTGCCTGAATTTCTTGTTTAATTTCGTTGAAGCGATCACGATCCAAGTTGGCACGACGTCCAAAACGGACCGAGATCAAAAATAAAATACCTGGTAATAACCCAATTGCAAAGCGAATGGCAAGCAAAGCGGAATCGGGTTGAGTAAGAATGACGCCATCAATGCTTTCGAGGTAACCAAAGAGGCGTAACAACCAGCCTACAAAGGCCACCGAGAAGCCAGAGGCAAGTTTGTACATGAACTGTACTACACCATAATAGGCCCCTTCCCGACGGACTCCATGTTTCCATTCATCCACTTCCACCACATCCGGAACACTGGCCCAAGGGAGAATTTGAACGGCACTCATACCAATCCCTACACCAATGACCGTCAACGCCAAGGCGCCATAAGCCAACCAATCAGGGACAGCACCATAAGAAGGAATGAAGATGCAAGCCACCAAGGCAATGCTAATCCATACGACGGCAAAGGAATATACTTTGACTTTGTTATATTTCTCCGAGAGTTTCACCCATAACATGGCCGAAGCAATCGCCACGACTAGCGGTAAGGCAATAAAGATCATAGAGATCTCGCCGCCGCCCACCGCCCCAAACTTCAGGGCGTCATTCACAAAAAATAAGAAGACCGCCATGATAATGTCAAATCCTACCATGGACAGTAAGTAATACATCATCGTATTACGAAACTCACTCATCTGAAAAAACTCTTTTAAAGTAGTACGTAACGGCTTATCATAGGTCGCTGTACTCTCATAACGTTCTTTGACCCCTTTGGCCGATAACAGCATGATGCCCGCAGCGATGATACCAAATAAGAAACCGGAGGCAAGGTACCCATTCTTGACGGAGCCAAAGAGCTCGGCAAAGATACTGCCTTCCCCTTCCGCAAACAAGGCGAATAAGGCTGCCCCCATTAACATCCCAATGTTGGCACAGATGATACGAATGCCATTCAAGGATGTGCGTTCATCATAGTCTTTCGTCATATTGGCCGTTAAAGCATTGTAAGGAACATAGACAATGGTCCATACCGTATTAAAGGTCATATAAGCGAGGGTATAATACAAAAACTTCACCCATTGTTCACTCGCTGGAGTAAAGGGAGAGAACCATAATAAAACAAAGGCAAGCCCATAAGGAATGGCCCCAAACAGCATATAGACCCGCCGTTTCCCCCATTTGGATTGGGTCCTATCACTTAAGACTCCCATGAAGTAATCCGTAATAGCATCCCATAGTTTAGCGATGATAAAGATCAGTCCTGCAAGCCCAGGATTTAACCCCGCCACGCTGACCATAAAATACAACAAGTAAAAGCTAATGGCCGCAAAGATAATGTTGGAGGACATATCTCCTAACCCATAGCTAATCTTTTCTTTTCGTGACAGTTTGTCCATAGGTACCGCCTCTTTTCCTAGAAATCGTACCAGGAACCAAGGAAAAGTACAAATAAAGAAAAAAAAAAAGGAGTGTTTCTACTTGGGAAACACCCCTTTCTTCTAGGTTTAACATTATTGTTTGGAATTCAAGAAATCCAAAGCGACTTGCACATGGAGCGCCGCTCCATATTTGAGAAAATCCTCATCGACATTGAATCGCTCATGATGGGGGAAATAGATGGCCTCTTTGGCTTCGTTACGATACCCCATAAAGGCATAGACGCCTTTGACGTGTTGAAAATAATACGACATATCTTCCGATCCCATGTAACGAGGCAAAGATATGTTCTTCCCTTCGCCCATAACCTTCGCCCCTGCCGCACTCGCTAGTAACGCCAATGCTTCATCATTAACGACACTAGGAGCCCCCTGTTCGATGGTGACTTCTACTTCGATTTCATACGCCTTAGCGATGGCTTGCGCATGACGCCGGATGGCTTCATGCACCCGAAGTCTTGATTCTTCATCAAACGAACGCATGGAGATTTCCAAACGAGTATGTTTGGCGACAATATTGACTTTGGTGCCTCCTTCAAACTTCCCTACCGATAACACGACCGGTTTTTGGGCATCCACATTTTTTGTGACAATGCCTTGAAGGTCGATCACAAAGGCTGAAGCAGGATGAATGGTATCTTTGGCAAGATGTGGCATCGAAGCATGACCCGAGACTCCTTGAAAATGAACCTGGATGGTATCCATCCCCGCCATTCTTGGACCTGCTTGAATGTTATAAAATCCGGTTTCGAGTTCCGGCATACCATGCATTCCAAAGCAGGCATCGACCCCCTCTAAGCCTCCTGCTTCAATGATCTTCTTTGCTCCTGAGAAGGTTTCTTCTCCTTCTTGGAAGAAAAACCGAACCTCGCCATGAATCTCCTCTTTCATGTCATTTAAAACCGTAGCGGCACCTAAAAGCATGGCGGTATGTGCATCATGACCGCAGGCATGCATCACACCTGGATTTTTCGAATGATA
>JBAYCP010000182.1:0-2607 GCA_041668665.1 Bacilli bacterium
GCTTGAAGCAACTGGCCATTTGCTTTCTTCATCGACAATCACTCATGCTTATCCTCATGATTGGCGCACCAAAAAGCCAGTCATTTATCGTGCTACTGCTCAATGGTTTGCTTCCATTGATGGCATTCGCAACCAATTAATCGAAGCGATTCATGCAGTGAAATGGTATCCTGAATGGGGTGAATTACGTCTTCATAACATGATTGCCGAACGTGGCGATTGGTGCATTTCGCGTCAACGTGTTTGGGGAGTTCCCATTCCAATTCTATATGCTGAAGACGATACTCCTATCATGGATTCCGAGGTGTTTGCCCACATCGAAACTTTATTTCGAACCCATGGATCAAACATTTGGTTCACAAGTAGCGAAAAAGAGTTATTGCCACCCAATTACACCAATTCCCATTCGCCTAATGGGATATTCCGTAAAGAAACCGACATTATGGATGTTTGGTTTGATTCGGGCTCCTCTCATACAGCCGTCTTACTTCAACGTGGATTACCCTATCCAGCAGATTTGTATTTAGAGGGCAGCGACCAATATCGAGGATGGTTTAATTCTTCTCTTATTATTGGGCAGGCTGTCAATGGAAAAAGCCCGTATCGTTCTGTAGTTTCGCATGGTTTTGTTCTTGACGGGAATGGCAATAAAATGTCCAAATCCCTTGGAAACACCGTTGATCCCAATCAAGTGATGTCCACTTCTGGGGCGGATATTTTACGGCTTTGGGTGGCTAGCGTGGATTACCAATCTGATGTGCGTATCTCTGATGCCATTTTGAAACAAACAGCAGATGTTTATCGCAAAATTCGAAATACTTTCCGGTTTCTACTTGGGAACTTAAGCGATGGAGTTTTTGGACAATATAATCCATCCGTAAACTATTCCATGGATTCAAGTCCACTTGAGACAATGATTTTAAATCGTTTGGCTCAGGTCTATGAACAATCGATTCAAGCGTATGAAACCTATAATTTCTCTTCAGTTTTGCAATCCATTACTTCCTTTTTGACCATTGATTTAAGTTCTTTCTACCTTGACATCACCAAAGATATTTTATACTGTGAGCATAAAGACTCTCCAAGACGTCGGGCGGTTCAACAAATTCTATGGGAATGTCTAGATGTTTTGATTCGGCTCCTTGCTCCAATTTTACCTCACACTTGCGAAGAGCTCTATGACCATTTCCCAGTGCGAATTGAAGAATCCGTGCATCTTTTGAACCTTCGCTCTCCATCCGTAAACTATCAGTCACGCTTAAATGAGCAATATGAAATGATGCTTTCCGTTCGAAACGATGTGCTAAAAGCTTTGGAGACCAAACGTGCAGCAGGTTTGCTTGGATCTTCTCAAGAAGCTAAAATTGAGTTTTGGCCAAGCAAAAAAGAAGTACAGGAATTTTTTCATCAGCTTTCTGCATTAGAGATGAACCGTTTCTTCATTGTTTCCGAAGCGATAATGGTTGATAATGAAGGTGAATCATTTGAAACATCCAAAGTTTCAGTGCATCTTCATGAGGGCAGCCGTTGTGAACGTTGTTGGAATCGATACGATACTCCTCTCAATGACGAACACTTGTGTACTCGTTGCGCAGAAGCCGTAAAACAATATAGAGAAGAGGAGGAAGTTCATGAAATTTCTTAAGAGGAATCGTGCTTATTTCATTCTGCTCCTCGCTATTCTTGTTGTTGATCAAGTCACAAAATATTTGGCCCTTGGTCATTTAACCTTGCATGAAACACAATGGATTTTCCCCAATTGGTTGGGTCTTACTCTTGTTTTTAATGAAGGAGCCGCTTGGAGTTTTCTAGCGGGAAACCGCTGGTTACTGGTTATGATCTCCATTGTGACGGCCACAGGTTTTTCTATTTGGTTTATTCGTAGCGAGCATCGCTGGCAGCGTCTTTCCTTAGCTGTCATCGTAGCTGGGGCTATTGGCAATCTTATTGATCGATTATTTGTTGGTTATGTTGTTGATTTTTTTGATTTTAATTTATTGGATTATCTGACGTTTGGAAATCCATTTCCCATTTTTAATATCGCCGATATGGCGATTGTGTGTGGAATGATTGGTTTAGCCATTACTGTTTTCTTTGAAAAGGACCCTGAGCATGAACGTAAATAAGTTGCAATTCATGACTGAATCTCATGAAGAGAATATTCGTTTGGATCGTGTCATCCATAATCGATTTCCTGAATATTCAAGAACTCAAATACAACTGTGGATCCAACATGAGGATATTTATGTAAATGGAAAACCCACCAAATCTTCCTATAGTGTTCAGCAAGGCGACCATATTGAAATTCATATTCCTCAGCTTCAGCCTGTTTCCATTAATCAAGAAAACATTCCATTGGATATCCGTTATGAAGACGAAGATTTGTTGGTGATCAATAAACCTCAAGGTATGGTTGTTCATCCTGCTAATGGTCACTCTCAAGGAACCCTTGTCAACGCTTTACTGGCTCATTGTAAGGATTTGTCTGGAATTAATGGTGTCATACGGCCTGGAATTGTTCACCGTATTGATAAGGATACCTCTGGAGTATTGCTTGTGGCAAAAAATGACTTTGCTCACATCCGATTGGCTAAGCAAATCAAAGAA
>JBAYCP010000183.1:0-2564 GCA_041668665.1 Bacilli bacterium
AGCCAACCCCAACCGCTATGCCATGGGTTCCGTCATTGAAGCCGAACTCGATCGGGGCCGTGGCCCAGTAGCAACATTGTTGGTGCAAAACGGCACGTTAAAAGTGGGAGATGCTATCGTTGTCGGAGCTTCCTATGGGCGTGTTCGCCAGCTTTATGATGACTTAGGACGATTAGCCAAAAGTGCAGGACCCTCTTCACCAGCAGTTGTGACAGGGCTGAATGAAGTTCCGTATGCTGGCGATAAATTTATGGCCTTTGCGGATGAAAAACAAGCGAAAGCCATTGCCGATAAACGGATGGTTAAGAAAATTGAAACCGAACGAAAAGGAAACAGTGCACTTTCTCTGGATGACTTGTATTCTCAAATTCAACAAGGCGAAACCGTTACCATGAATGTCATTATTAAAGCTGATGTTCAAGGTTCGGCAGAAGCTGTCAAGGGTGCGCTGGAAAAACTCGATGTCAAAGGTGTCAAAATTGATGTCATTCGTTATCAAGCGGGAGCCATCACCGAGTCTGATGTCTTGCTTGCAAGTGCTTCTCAAGCATTGATTTATGGCTTTAATGTCCGACCCGATGCCTCGGTTCGTGCCATGGCAGAAGAAAAGAAAGTCGAAATTCGTTTGCATCGCATTATCTATGCTTTGACCGAAGAAATGGAACAAGCGATGAAGGGGATGCTAAAACCAGTTTTCAAAGAAGTCGTGACTGGTCAAGCCGAAGTTCGTCAATTGTTTAAAGTTTCCAAGTTGGGGACCATTGCGGGTTGTTATGTAACCAATGGTTCGATTAAAAAAGACTGTGGTGGCCGACTGATTCGGGAAGGCGTTGTGGTTTATGAAGGAAAATTATCTACCCTCAAACGATTCCAAAAAGATGAAAAAGAAGTCACTGTCGGCTATGAATGTGGCATCATGATTGAGAATTATAATGATCTTAAAGAACATGATGTGATTGAGGGCTTTGTGACAGAAGAAGTAGCGCCCAAATAGTAAGGAGGGACGACGATGGCTTATAAAAAAGATAAAGTGTCGGTTGCGATTTTAAAACACGTTTCAGACATCCTCCAATTTGAGGTAAAGAGTCCTGAAATCGGATTTGTTACTGTGACTGGCGCTGAGGTTACGCAAGACCTCTCCTATGCAAAGATATACATTAGTGTCTTCGATCGTGCGCATGCAGAGAAACGCATGGAAGCCTTGAATCGAGTCAAAGGATTTGTTCGCTCTTCTTTGGCGAAAAAACTGACGATTCGTAAAGTCCCAGAATTGATCTTTGTTCTTGATACCTCGGCAGAGCGTGGCGAAAAGATTGATAAGATTTTAAAAGAGATCGAGCAAAAAGATGTAAAAAAGGAGTCCTAATTTAGGACTCTTTTTCTTCGGCTTGGAGAATTAAGGTACGCACCACTCGTCGCAAATTGGCGCGTGCTTGTGGATACTCTTGATACAAAGCCTGTAAACGAGATTTCATCGCAGCACGCTCTGTGTGACCATCGGTCGGGCACTTGGAAGGACAGAAAGGGATTCCCAACTGACGGGTGGTTGCTTCAATGGTGGATTCTTTGGCAAATAGTAAAGGCCGGATAATGGTGAGTTGACTCCGTGATAGCATACGTTTGGCACGTAATGGGGCAAGTGTTCCTCCATGAATTGCATTCAACATTAAGGTCTCAAGAGCATCATCATGATGATGCGCAAAAGCAATTTTATTACATCCCAGAGCTTTGGCCGCCTGGTTCATTGCTGCAGTACGTAATTTGGAACAAATGGAACAAGGATAAAGACCATTGGGGGTAAGGTGTTGGGGTAACACTGAGGCAATGGAGGGCGTAGAAGGCAGGACATGAAGAGGGATGGACAGCGAAGCAAAGAAATCAACCAAAGGTTGCACACTATGATCTTGAAAGAATGGATCAATGTGAATTCCTATTATTTGAAAAGGAATTTGCCGATATTGCTGATATCGATGGAGGGCAAGTAAAAGCAAACTGGAATCTTTGCCTCCCGATACTCCTACCGCAATGCAATCGCCCGCTTCAATCAAGCTGGTTTGATCATCCAATTCACGAATGGCGGCTAAAATTTGACTCATGCTCATGAAATCCCCACCTTTTACGGGTATATTATAGAACAAACCACATGAAATATCATGCGAATATGATATAATCAAAAAGATAGAAGGGGAGTGAGAGGATGGATGGTGTTTTACTCATTAATAAACCCGCAGGAATCACCTCTCATGACGTGGTTGGTCGGGTACGACGTATCTTTTCGATGCGTCAAGTTGGCCATTGCGGTACCTTGGATCCCTTTGCCACCGGACTTCTTTTGGTTACGCTCGGGAAGGCCACTAAAATTTCTCGTTTTTTAGAGGCGGAACAAAAAACTTACCGTGCAACGTTACGTTTGGGGGAAGCTACGGATAGTCTTGATTGTGATGGAACAATTATTGACACTCAACCCGTTCCATTACTAAAAGAATCATTTCTTGTGGAAATGATGCATTCGTTTCTTGGTGAGCAGGACCAAATTCCTCCTATGTATTCTGCTGTAAAAATTG
>JBAYCP010000184.1:0-2563 GCA_041668665.1 Bacilli bacterium
ATTGGCATCAACAACAATGTTGTTACTATTCGTGCTGCGATCGGCAAGTGGGAATAAGGTTGTGTCGGCATCCGCTGCAAGAGTCAAGAATTGTAAGCGACCTGTATTAAGATTCGCATTGTAAAATACGTTGCGAGGGTACAAAGTAGTATCATCTTTTTCAGGATCGATTTGAACACCTTTGTCGGCAGCTTTATCATGAAGCTCAGAATAAAGAGTTGCTACGTCAATGGTTTCAATCACATAGTCTTTGTAGATGCCTTCATCTCCGAAGAGAAGAGTATCAACAGCGGAACTTAAACCAAGTTTGGTTGATAAAGTTGCTTGAGCTACCACATTGTCTTGCTTCTGAACGGCTTCATAAACATAAAGACCTAATTTAAACTCGTTGACATAAGCAGAGTAGGAATCCATAATTCCGAGCATTCCACCCTTTGTGGCAGAGCCCGTATCACCAGAGAGTTGTCCAGCGACTTGACTAAAAGAATTCCCAGAAGCTTTGCCAAGAGCGAGTCTGCGAACGATTGTTGCAAGATCAATGGCTTCATTTTCTGTAATGTTGGCTTTGGTATACTCGTTTGCACGGTCACCGATTGTTGCAAGAACATGACTTACTACCATCGGTGCAGCATTGCTAACATATTTTTCAAGCATTGTTGTTGGATCGCTTTCGGGGCGATTTTCCAATTTGGGTTCTGTTCTCGAATTCTTAAAGGAAGTAGTGAGAGCAGTGGAACGTTCTGCAAAAAGCAAATCGGCTTTCAGCTCTTCAACAGTTTCATAACCTGAAGATTCGAGTTTGATACGACGAGCATCCCGAACAGAAATACTGTTGGATTCCGCATAAGTGTCAACTTCGTCTTCCCACTTTTCGTAGGCAAGGTCAGCAGCGTTTTGAATGTTTTGGTTGACGGGCATCGCAGATTCCACAACGGCTTTCTTTACTGCATCATAAAGTGCAGCGACCCCAACTGTTGATTCTAAAAAGTTGTAGGTGTAAGCAGAACCGGCATCTAACCCCAAAATATCATCAGCATAGTAGCTTGTGCCGTCGATGCTGAACAACACATCTTTCCCGTTTTCTTGCTTTCCCGGTAGCCCGCTGGAACAACCAGAGATGGCCGCCGCAGACACTAGAAAGAGCAATGTTAGGGAGAGGGCAGTTTTTTTCATACAATTCCTCCTAATAAATATTAATGCAAAGATAATTTTAACCTATTCACGCTGATATTTCAATAATAATATATTATTTGTAGCCCCCTTGTTGCTTTTCCTATCCAACATTATTTTTTATCATATTCATTGAGTTTTTTGGCTGCATCTTATAGAATGAATTCGATGAAGGGCGGCGATGTTGTGTCAACTTTGGAAATTCGGAATTTGAGTGCTGGAATCGCAGGCAATTCAATAATTAATGATTTATCGTTGATTGTAAATACTGGAGAAATCCACGCATTGTTAGGTCCCAATGGTCATGGGAAATCGACATTACTTAATGTTATTATGGGAAATCCTTTATATGAGGTTTATTCAGGCGATGTTTTGATTGATGGTCAATCCATTATCAACGATACTGTTGATCAACGAGCAAGAAAAGGTATTTTTCTTGCTATGCAGTATCCACAGGAAATTCCCGGAGTTTCCATATCTGATTTTATGAGAACTGCAATCAATGCAAATCGTGACAAACCAATCACGTTATTTCGATACATCAAAGATTTAGAAACGGCATCAAAGCTCGTTGGTTTTGAATTTGATATGGTTCATCGTTCGGTTAATGAAGGTTTTTCTGGTGGTGAAAAAAAGCGAAATGAAATTCTACAAATGTTATTATTAAAACCCAAATTTGCATTGTTGGATGAGGTAGATTCTGGACTCGATGTGGATGCGCTTAATCTTGTTACCACAGCAATCAATCAAACACATGATCAAGAACATGGCTATTTAGTTGTTTCCCATTATGCCCGTATGTACCATTTGGTTCAACCCACTCACGTTCATGTAGTTCTCAATGGTCATATCGCAATTAGCGGTGGCGTTGAATTAGTTAATCGAATTGACCAAGAGGGATACCATTGGTTGAAACAAGAATATGGACTCGATATCGCTGATAAAACGGAGAAGAAGCCGATGATTGTTATGCAAAATTGTGCTGCCAAAACTAGAGGTCTACCGAAATGATTGATCTTCACACTAACGTGTTGCTCTCTGCGCCATGGCTCCACTGGAATACTACTTCCAAAGTTCTAACATTAACAATTCTTCCTGGTGCTCCAAAGGAAATTCGACTAATTCATAATCATGTATTTTTTGATGAATTAAGACTAGTTATCGCCCCGAAGTGTCAAGTAAAAATATGGGAAATGCCATCTTCCAATAAAAAAACTTGCTCATTAATTCGATTTATTCGTGTAGCCCGAGACGCCAACCTTACACATGTTGTCGTTTTAAAAAACCGGCATAATTGGAAGATTTCTTCCTTAGATATTGAAATCATGAAGCGCGGGGAGTATCATTCTCAACAAATCGATTTATCACGTTCAAGTCATTATCGCAATGTTTC
>JBAYCP010000185.1:0-2538 GCA_041668665.1 Bacilli bacterium
CGCTCAATCATTACAGCAAAGGAAGTTTTGCCATTTACCAGCCGTCAACGCCCGTACAGAGCTGGGACAACACAATAACCCGAACGCTGAGTTCACGCGCCATCGCCTTAAGGCCTCGCGAGATTTCAGCAACTTCTTGTTGACGATTCTCACTGCGGGAACGTCCTCCTAAGGTGACCATGGTCAAATAGTCCACAATCACGAGACATAAGTCTTCTTGGGCGGCCTTAAGCTTTCTTGCTTTGGCTTGAATATCAATCAAGCGTGCCGCAGGGGTATCATCCACATAAATTTGATAGCTGGCTAATTTTTTGGTACCATCATCAAATTTAACAAAATCATCCCCATTGAATTTCATGGTACGCAAAGCATCCAAATTCAACGAGGATGCTGTGCTTATCATCCGCTGAACCAATTGTTCACTCGTCATTTCCAAACTAAAGATGGCGACAGGTTTGCGTTCCAAGCGTGCGGCATTCAAGGCAAAATTGAGGGCCAGCGCTGTTTTCCCCATCGAAGGGCGGGCTGCTAAAATGACCATATCTCCTTTTTGAAAACCATTAGTCATCCGATCCAAATCGGGAAATCCACTAGGAACACCACCGATTTTCTTGGAACCGACCGATTCCCGATAAAACTTCTCTTTGATAAGGTTGACAATTTCTTCGGAGGTTTGGAACGAACCTACGCGGCGATTACGAGTGACCGCAAGCACGGCCTGTTCGGTGGCGCTTAAAAAATCCCCAACATCGCCCACATCGTTATTACGATAATGATCTAGGGCGGTATTAATGACATCCAACATGCTACGCAAGTTGGTTTTTTCCTTCAAAATGTTTAAATAGTATTCAATGTTGACCGTCACTACCCCGTCGCATAAATCCACGAGAGTTTTGACTCCCCCAATCGCTTCCAATTGGTTGGTATTTAATAACGCATCCGTGACCGTCGTCACATCGACTGCCGATTGACGATCATAGACCGCCCGAATGGCCTGAAAGAGCACTTGATGATCGCGCTCAAAGAAATCTTGTTCATTCAAGGAAGACATGGCAAGGGTTACGGCATCTTCGTTGAGCATCATCGCCCCTAATACGGCCCGTTCCGCTTGCAGGCTATATGGGTATTCTCCAATCATAAAAGACCTCCTTTCGTCCACGGGGTATTAATCTTGTTCACGTACATGAACACGTAAGTTGGCCACCACCCCTTTGTAGAGTTCAATGGCCATCACCGTTACCCCAAACACAGCAATTGGGGCGTTATGAATAAATTTCTTCTTATCGACCACCAATTGATGTTGGCTCTTTAAGACTTCGACGATCTGTTTGGTGGAAATCGACCCAAACATTTTCCCATCCTTGCCGGATTTCGCTTGGACAGTGACCGTGAGCTCCTCTAGCTTCCCTTTAAGGGTAAGAGCTTCGGCCTTACGGGTCGCTTCCTCTGCTTGGCGAGCACTTTCTTGTTCGCTTTTAATTTCCATGCTTCGTTCCGACACTTTGACCGCTAGATTGCGGGGAAAAAGGAAATTCATCGCATAGCCATCGGAAACATTCACCACTTGGTCTTTCTTTCCGACATTTTTAACGTCTTGTAACATAATAACTTTCATTGGGGACACTCCTCTCGTTATTCTTGATGCATGTCTTGGGCATAGAGATTTAACATATCCAACAAATCTTGACGGGCTTTCGCAATGTCTTGCCCATCCAACTGAACAGCTGCGCTACTAAAATGGCCGCCGCCTCCCATTTTTTCCATAATCATCTGCACATTCATCGTACCATCACTACGGGCTGAAATCCCTACTTGATTTTCGGCAATCCGGCCGATCACAAAGATGGCCTTGATTCCATTGACACTCATCGCTTCATCGCCAGCTTTGGCAAGCGCTGTCCGATCGATGATGTCACTGGGCGAAGCCGCCGCCACCATAATGCCAAAGTGAGGAGACTCGAGATTACTCATAATTTTAGTTTTGAGTAAATACTCCTCGTATTCATCTTTCATAAAGGAATCGGCTTTGACGTTATCGGCGCCTCGTTCTTTTAAGTACGTCGCTGCTTCAAAAGTATTGGTGGTCGTATGCGCTTTAAAGTTGTTGGTGTCAAGCAACATTCCGGCAAACATTAAGGTTGCAAAAGATGACGGTAAATCAACTTTTTCTTTGTTATATCGAATCAGTTCCACCACAATCTCGCTGGTCGATGAAGCAGTGGGATCAATCACATTGAAAATGGGATTGTCGATGACATCTTCCGCACGCCGATGATGATCCAAGACGGCCACACGTTTGGCGGCTTCCAATAATTTTGGTGCTGTCGCCAGCATCGGACGATGGAAATCGGTCATGATGACTAAAGTATTCACATTGTAGGCGTCAAGCGCTTTGGATGGGGCCATCCACATCGCATCCAATTCTTCTTTTTTAAACAATTGACGAAGCCCTGCACGTGTTTTGGGTTCAATCTGAGCTTCTTCAATGACAATGTAGGCTTGTCGCTTGGCAGACTTTGCCAAAGCATAGAGGCCAAA
>JBAYCP010000186.1:0-2534 GCA_041668665.1 Bacilli bacterium
CTACAACGATTTCATGTTCAAAAGAATCATACTCAATCGTTTGACTAGAAAAAGAAACCCCAGTAAACTGTTGCGTTTGTGCTTGGGAGATCGTAAGAACAGCCTGCAAAGTTAAGGTTTGATATCCTGTTTTGCTAATAACAGCAGTTACATTGTAGACGCCAACAGCAGTAGCAGCATTCGTCACACCTTGAGTAGTCGAACTGTATACTACTAGTGCTCCAGCAGGGAGAGTCCCTGAGATGGTAATCACATGTTCGGTTCCATCATACACATAGGTTTGATTGGTAAAGGTTATCCCTGCGAATGTCGTTTCTCCATAGGGAAGAATGGTCAACGTAGCGGTTAGAGTCGATGTCGTATAGGCTGTCCCACTTAAGGTGGCTACCATATGATAAGTTCCTACTTCACTGGCTTCATTGGTGATTCCTGTGACATCGGATGCATAGGAGACACTCACCCCTTGCGGAAGCGTTCCTGATACTTCGATTTTATGGAGGGCTCCATCATAAACCACCGAAGCATTGGAGAAGGTTACTCCTGTAATCGTACGGTTTTGAATCGTTAACGTGGCTTGTAGTGATTTTGTGAAGTACCCCGCCCCTGTCAAGGTGGCCGTCACCTCATAAACTCCCACATCGGTCTTTGCATTATTCGTGTAAGCAACGGTTACTCCACTTGGTAACGTTCCTTCTATAAGAATGGAATGGGGATTGCCATCATAGGTTATCGTACTATTAGAAAGAGTAACCCCTGTAATCTCCACTCGATTATCGACGGACGAAGAGGAAGAGGATGCTGTCCCACCACATCCCGTCAACAAAAAAGCTAGAATCGAAACGGCGAAAAAACGTATTATTCTTTTCATGATTGTTATAAACCCTTTCCGAGTAACCCCTATTTAGTTTAATTATAGAATTGTTGTAATAAATTATCAAATACATATGATCAAAAATATAAGAAAATTACTTTTTTACTTATCCTTCATCTGCTTTCACACTTTTTTCATGATTCAATGGTGAAACCATAATGACTTTCCTTTATAAAAGCAGCATCCACCCAATAATATTTAAAACAATTCCTATGAGAGCCCATTTGAACGCAGACGAGGCGCTTTCTGGACGATCATTATGATAGGCAAAATATAAGACAATACCCACAATTGGTAGAAGAAAGCAGAGAAATTTGACTCCTCCACTCCAATAATCATACGGTTGATAGCCACCACCTATCCTTTAATCTGATCAAGATATTTGGTAATCGCCGCTAAAGCATGTTGGTTATGAATATGATTTTCGATGATGCTTTGTTCCATCTTCTCAGTGTTATGAGAGAAGTAGAAGGGGAACGAAATCGTATATTTATCTTGAGAGAGATCGCGAGACAAGAGCGTTAAGGTATAGTTCATAGGGATGGAAGGTTGTTGCAACAAACCGGAGGTACTATTGGTGGATGCTTGCGTGGCCCCAAATCCACTACGTCTACGTAAAAGCCCCACCCTAGCATTCATATGAAAGGGAGTCCCTACCAGCTCGTATCGTAGCATCGCGTCAAAAGGACAACGATAGGCAATTTGATCCCGATGGATTATGCCGAATTCACGATCTTGGGTGTGGATGTAAAAGAAAGAACAAAGAAAGGGTTGGATTTCAATGAGTTGATACCCCTTTTCTTTCCATTCCGTCATCATCGCATGACGTTTGTATTCGAATTGTTCGCTGGCATGCGTGAGCATGGCTTTCGCTTTTTGTTTGCAAAGCAACCATACTCCTACCGTAAGCATTGTCGCTACAAAGGAAATAAGGGTACCCTCAATGACCCCTGCCAAAAGAAAAATGAAAAAGAACACCGTGGGACCGATACCAAGAAATCCGAGTATCCCTGCAAGACGAAGCCGACGTCGAACCATCCGATAAATGTCTTTCCCTAGCAGCCATTTCATATGTTCACTCGGCGTATCAAAGGTGATGCGTTCCCGCGTAAGCACCTGCGCAGTAGGAAGGGGGCGGTCGACTTGCACTTCAACTTTCTTTTCGGATAATGAGGCCTCTTCATCAAACAAATCATCCATGGACACCTGAAACAACAAACTGATGGCCCTTAATTTTTCATACTCAGGTTTGGCCAGCCCACTTTCCCATTTGTACACCGTTTGGCGAGTCACACCGAGTTCTTCGGCAAACCGTTCTTGGGAAAACCCTTTCTGATTGCGTAACCAACGAATCTTCTCACTTAAATCCATATCATCGACTCCTCTCATTGCCCCTATCGTAAACAAAAGGTTACATCTTGAGTACCAACCACCAGTATGAAATGATGTAACTTTTGGTTTACATCAACGATAATTATGCGAATTGATAACCGGATATCCATCCCACGATAATCGAGATGGCTCCCACAAGGGATAAAAGCCCCATAATCAAAAGAACCCCATAACGAAAGTTGAAGAATTTTTTGAGTAGGGCTTCGATGGAATAAAGCAACGAGACACCACCGATGAGCAATAACATGATGAACCACATAATGGTCATGTC
>JBAYCP010000187.1:0-2521 GCA_041668665.1 Bacilli bacterium
AATGGAGCATATAAAGGATTCAAGAAACTAATTGTGACTAAAGATGCTCCCATCAGCAATAGTGCAAGCCATGGCCAAAAAAGACGATTTCTATTCATTCTTTTGGCTCTCACTTTCCCAGCGATATCCAACCCCTCGAATGGCTGTTATTCGTCCGGATCGAGATTGAATTTTCATACGCAATTTGGAGATATGGACATCAATGATTCGTGAACTTCCATCATATTCAAATCCCCATAATGTATTTAGTAGATCATCCCTTGAATATACACGATTGGGATTACGGAATAGAAGCAGAAATAAGTCGAATTCTGATTTGGTCAGTGCACAAGGGTTTCCATCGACAAGAACTTGATGTTGAAGCAATTGAACTGTTACATCATCTCGTTGAATAATCGAATTAGAATCCCTATGAGAATGTTGAAGCAATCGTTTCAACCGAGTTGCAAGTTCTCTAGGATAATATGGCTTTCTCAAAAAATCATCGGCTCCTGCATTAAGCCCTTCGACAGCACTCATTTCATCCGTTTTCGCAGTAATTAATAAAATTATTCCTTTATATTGATGAGCTCGAAGTGATGTGATGATATCGAGACCACTCCGTTTGGGGAGCATCCAATCCACTAATATCGCATCGAAATCCCCAGATAATGCGAGTTGAAGACCCGTCTCTCCATCTAGAGCAGTGGTAATTTCATATCCTAGGTGGCTTAAATCATAATTCATAACTTTTACGAGAGCTTCTTCATCCTCTACAATAAGTAAATGAGGTTTAATCATACATTCGCTTCACCCGTTTCATAAGCTTCGATGATTGATTGAACAAGAGGATGACGGGACACATCTTTACTCGTTAGTTGGATGAAAATTATTTCTTTAATGGTGCTTAGGTAATCTCTAGCAACATACAAGCCGGAACGAATGTTACGATGCAAATCGACCTGGGTAATGTCGCCCGTGATGACCATTTTTGATCGAAAACCCAACCGAGTTAAAAACATTTTTAATTGAACAGAGGTTGTGTTTTGAGCTTCATCCAAGATGATATAGGCATCTTCCAACGTTCGACCACGCATATAAGCAAGTGGGGCAATTTCAATGATGCCTCGCTCAATGAGTTTTTCAACTGTTTCTTTCCCTAACATCTCATCCAGCGCATCATAAAGGGGGCGGAGATAAGGGTCGACTTTATCTTTTAAATCTCCGGGAAGGAATCCTAAGTTTTCGCCAGCCTCTACAGCAGGACGAGTGAGAATAATTTTTTTGATATTCCCCTTTTTTAAAAGCGTAACAGCATGACATACTGCCATGTATGTCTTTCCAGTACCTGCGGGGCCTAATCCAAAGACAATATCATAATTGGATAGTGCTTTTGCATACCATAATTGACGAATGGTTTTTGGAGTCACTCGTTTTCCATAATAGGTTTTCCCAATTATGTAATTATGTAGCTGAGCGAGATAGTGAAGCTCTTGATTATGTCCAAGCAATGCAGCTTGAATGACATCTTTTTCATCAATTTCAGTGCCACTACGAATCAATTCAACTAAAGCGCGTAACACTTGTTCCAGTTCTACCACTACAAGTGCAGCTTCTTCTCCAGTAATAAATACATCTCCACCTCGTTGCGTAATTTGAACATTATATTCCATTCCTAGAATTTTTAAATGGCGTTCTTCATTACCATAGAGAAATCGTTCCTCTTCCAATGAAGTAGTAAGATTTTTGATGACATGTGCTTCCCCAGTAATAATTGTCATGTGTCGCCCTCCTCGTTTCTATTCTACTATTTCTATAGTGTTATCACAAACAAAAACATCCGTCACCGGATGTTTTGGTTGCTAGAATGATTTGCGACGAGCCATCTCAGATTTTAGCTTACGGCGAACGCCGGGCTTGAGATAGAACTCGCGTTTTCGTGCCTCAGCAAGGGTGCCCGCCTTAGAGACTTGCCGCTTAAAACGACGAAGCGCATCATCCAAGGTTTCGTTATCACGAACTACGGTCTTTGGCATGAATCAATTTTCCCTCCTTCTGAAGCTTTTCACCTATTCATTATAAGTGAACAGAAAAGATAAATCAAGTGTAAAAATCGAGTTTTTTAATAATCTGTAGCAGAAACTATGCCTTGAATCAGTTTTGGCCCACTTGAAGTTCCGATACGAGTCGCGCCGGCTGCCACCAATTTTACCATGTCTTCATAGGTTCGTACGCCACCTGATGCCTTCACTCCAATCGTAGGACCAACGATCTTTCTCATTAAAGCAATATCTTCGACCGTTGCTCCCCCACCAGCAAATCCAGTGGACGTTTTGACAAAATTTGCCCCCGCTTTGACAGCTAATGTGCATGCACGAATTTTTTCTTCTTCGGACAAAAGACATGTTTCGATAATTACTTTTACTAGATGTCCAGAAGCATTTTCTACAACTCTCTTAATATCTTGAAGAACATAATCGTCTTCATGAACTTTTAAACGAGAAATGTTGATGACCATATCAATTTCATCCGCCCCATCTTG
>JBAYCP010000188.1:0-2519 GCA_041668665.1 Bacilli bacterium
GAACGTAGTGACGATGCTCCTAGACGGGAACATCGCACCAAAGAAGGCGCCATGCGCTTGTTTGTCAACCTTGGGAAAAAGGATGGCATCAGCAAAGGGGAACTCTCCTCTTTATTCCAAAAGATGAGTGGCGCTGCTGGTGCAGACCTCTATGATGTCTTTGTTCAAGATAGCTATTCCTTTGTCGAAATGCCGGAAGCCTTTGCCGTCAAAGCGATGAAACGCATGAGCGGTATGGATTACCAAGGACGACTTGTCGTTGTGGAACATGCCGTTGCCCGTGGCGATGAAGCCAAAGGATTTTCCAAAAAGCGGAGTGATGCTCCTCGTTTCCCTGCGAAGAAACGGGAAGGACGTTCCTACGAAGGCGATGCGAAACCTGCTCGCAAACCACGTAAATCCGACGATTTTTCCAGCAAAAAGAAATCTTATAACCGTTAATCGAAGCCACCCTCACGGGTGGTTTTTTTCATCAAACGATCAATAATGTTTGACAGTCATCTAATAAAGTGATATGTTTGATGTGGGTGATTCTTATGAAACATACATTTTGTACCTCGTTGTCGTATCCGATGGAAGCCATTCTTTTGTTGGAAAAAACCTTTTATCCTAAAAAGCGAGAAGTTCAATGGTTTGAACAATTTGTTGCTGCTGGCTTTTCCAAAAAGGAAGTCGTGGCATTGTTCCAACCTTATCGTCAACTCAAAGAAGCGTTGATAGCCCACTTGCGCCATCAAGATTGGTTGGATACGTTCAAGGATCTTGCCTTTTTATTTCGTAAAATTGTGATGGAAGGGAATACCACGAGTATTCTTTTTGGACTATTACTTTCTTCTCCTCGGCGTGATCAATTTCTTGAATGGAGTGAAGCAATCTTTGTCCAAGAGACCGAACGATATTTGATTGAATTGTTACAAGATGCTCTTCCAGAAGAAACGATTGCTGCTCCTCTAGAGATGGAGTCCTTGGTTCGTTATGTCAATCAACTCGGTATTTCCTCAGAAGATCAGATGGTCTTGATTCGCTATGCGAGTACAATGACATCGCTGTATCAACCTCTTATGGATTGCCTCCATGCCGTGTTAACCCTAATGAAGCCCTATCAGGAGGCCATGGAAACTGAACATCAACGATATCCCTTGACTGAGAAGGGCGTCCAGCGTCTAATCCAAGAATTGGCTGCTCTCGCTGATTTTAATCTTGCCGATGAAGATACCCTAAATGTTCAGTGTTCGATGTTTCAACTTACCGGAATGGTATTCTCGAGTTGTGGTCAAGGACACTATCAACTCTTTGTCGGGTATCTATATCTTGAACTCTTAGAGCGAAAAGCTCATCATCAATCCGAAGATCAACGCATTCTTCAGGTGTTTAAAGTTCTAAGTGACCCCACCCGATTCAAAGTTTTTCAACTCTTGATGCACCAACCCATGTATGTTCAAGAATTGGCGCGAGCGGTGGAAGTGACACCTGCTACCTTAATTCACCACATCGATCAATTGATGAATGCAGGCCTGATTCGTTTATCGACCCGCCAAGAAGATCGCAAACGGATTTATTACATTGCTCATCGCGAGGCCTTTCAACAAGTGGTAACACAATTGGAAAGGATGAGTGTCCATGAACAATAAGAAAATCATCAACTATCCCTTTTTTCATACGTTAAAAATATTGATTCAAGGGGCTTTGGACCATGATAAGGGCTTGGTCGGGTTGACGCTTGCCTTTACTTTGGTCTCAGCCATTCTCCCATTATTTGCCTTAGCCTTTCCTCGGTTCATTCTTGCGGAATTACTACAAGGAGAAGCTGCTAGTATCAACTACATCATTTGGGTAACGGTCATGTTATCCCTTGGAACCATTGTCTTTGGTTTTGCGGAAGCCTATCTTCGTAGCATCAGCTATGTCCGAATTCTCGCGGTTCGTATCGACTACTTGAATCGTGAGTTTCATCACTTTAATACCATGGATTACCGCTATACCGAAGACGATGAGTTCTTATCCTCTTTGGACAATGCTATGCGTGGGGTCTCTTCCGATCACATTGGTATGCAAGGAATGATGCATCGAATGTTTGAAATGGGAGCAAAAGTGACCATCATCCTCTTTTATTCCATCCTTGTATTTCAATTGGGATGGTTCATTGTGCTTGGCATCTTTGTTAGCGTAGTCGTGGGATGGCTGATTAGCATCGCGACTGAGCGGTTTCGTTATTCCTTAAAAAAAGAAATAGGCCATGCCGAACGACGCTTGGATTATTACAACAAAACAACCTTTGATTTTAGTTATGGGAAGGATATTCGACTGTATCATCTCCAAGACCAACTACAAACGAATTATCGTCATGAGATTATCAGTGCGGTGTCCTTGTTGCGCCGCATCAAGAATCGCGAGTATTTTCTTGGACTTACGGAATTATTCTTTTTACTCATCAGTGATGGACTTATCTATGCAACCCTCATTCTTTCGGTCCAACAGGGGACTATGAGCATTGCCGATTTCTCGATGTACTTGGTTGC
>JBAYCP010000189.1:0-2502 GCA_041668665.1 Bacilli bacterium
CCAATTTTCCCGACTAAAAACTTTTGGGACTCTAATTAATATGATATCTCCGATTTCATTAAAAGAGGATCGGTTCATTCATAACTCTTTGGATCGTTTCTACCGTTTCCCTCATGAAATCGAAGCATTCGAAGTAGAAGGCGATGAGTTGCTCGCTCATGGTTTTGCACCTATGCATCATTTCACTGGCAGTGGAGCAACTAATCAAACACGAATAGTGACGGATTTTGGTTCGAGATTGTACCTTTTTGAAAAGGATGGTGAATCCAATGAAACGTAAGATTACTCACCTAAACTACAACTGGGAATTTCGCCCCGACTTTAACGAGAATTATCTAGATCTCGCTAATTGGCATGATTTTGCTGCAATTATGCTGCCTCACACCAATAAAGTATTACCATTCAATGGTTTTTCTGAAGATGAATATCAAATGATTTCGAGCTATCGCCGCAAGGTTTGGATCGACCATTTGGATCAAGGGAAAAAGCTTGTCCTAGAGTTTGAAGGAGTAATGCACAGTTGTGAGATTTATATCAATGGCATATCTGCTGGACAACATCGAGGCGGCTACACCCCTTTTCAAATTGATATTTCTCCTTTTGTTAATTATGGAAGCGAAAATGATTTATTTGTAAAAGTCGATTCTCGAGAGGTCGATGATGTCCCTCCTTTTGGAGGTGTGGTAGATTATTTGACTTATGGTGGAATTTATCGGGAGGTTCGTTTGCTCCATTTAGACCCTCTTTTTCTTGAACGGGTATTAATTACACCTCTTACAACTACTGGAAGGGTCGAACTTCGATTTTGGCTGAGCAAAGTTGAACCTGCAAGCAAAATTGACTTCACTATCAAAGATTCGGAAGGCAATGTCGCTTTTGCCAAGAGTTTTTTGTTTACAGGGATTCAAACCGGAAAAGTCTTAATTGATGTTCCCAACCCCAAACTATGGAATCTAAAAACTCCCCATCTTTACACTCTTGAAACGACTCTTTGGAATTCCAAAAATATGGAAGTTGACGGACTTATTGAGCGATTTGGTATTCGAATCGTACGTTTCAATGAACAAGGATTTTTTCTTAACGATGAATATATAAAATTAAGAGGATTGAATCGGCATCAATCGTATCCATATGTGGGATATGCAATGCCCTTATCGATGCAGTATTTGGATGCAAAGATTTTAAAGCAAGAACTATGTGTTAACATCGTGCGTACAAGTCATTATCCACAAAGCCGTCATTTTCTTTCGGCATGTGATGAGCTTGGTCTTTTGGTATTTACAGAAATTCCAGGATGGCAGCATATTGGTGGAGATACATGGCAACGAGTTTTATTGAAGAACACCGAAGAAATGGTTTTAACTCAATACAATCATCCATCAGTGGTAATTTGGGGAGTTCGAGTTAATGAATCCGAAGATAATCATAATTTATTTGCAGAAACAAATGCAATTGTTCGTCGTTATGATGCAATGCGCCCCACATCTGGGGTGAGAAATTTTGCGTTCTCAGAACTGTTAGAGGATGTTTATGCATATAATGATTTTAAGCATAATGGACATAATTCTGGCATAGAGAAAAAGAATCGAATTGTAAAAAAAGGTACACCTTACCTTATTACTGAGCACAATGGTCACATGTTTCCGGTCAAACGATATGACAACATAGAAATTCGAATCGCTCAAGCACTTCGGCATGCGACAGTGATTAATGCGACCAATCAAGCAATCGAAGTTGGAGGATGTATTGGCTGGTGTATGACCGATTATAATACTCATCGCGAATTTGGAAGTGGAGATCATGTTTGTTATCATGGCGTGATGGATATGTTTCGCTTGCCCAAATTGGCAGCTGCAGTCTATGCTTCTCAACAAACACAGCGCCCATATTTAGAACTTTCCTCTACGTTAGTTATTGGGGATTCTCCACAAATGGCTCGTCCACCAATTTTTGCTTTTACTAATTGCGATGCAGTATCCTTGTTTCGAAATGATCGGTTTATTGCTCGCTTTACTCGAGATGGCAAACATTTTCCGCATATGTTTCAACCGCCAATTGTAATTGATGATTTTGTTGGAGATCAAATTCAATGCCAAGAAAATTTTCAACCCAATGATGCAACCCGATTGAAGAAAGTATTGTCACGAATTGCTTCTCATGGACAGCAAGGTTTGCGGATTCGTGATAAAATCCGCGCCGCATGGATTATGTTCCGATACCATTTGTCCTACAAAGATGCGGAATTACTTTTCTTAAAGTATTTCTCCAATTTAAAAAAGGAAACAGGGGAAGCCTATTTCAAATTTGTGGGCTACCGCGAAGAAAAAGCAGTTATTGAACGAAAATATGGACTATCTCACCTATCTTCCATTACTCTTGAAACCGAACGCAATGATTTGTGGGAAGAAAACACGTATGACGTGCTTCGAATTGTGATTTCTGCTTTGGATGAGTATAACGAAACAATGGTATACTGTAATGATGTTGTTGAAATTCAATCAA